>JBDKIR010000289.1:0-3820 GCA_039797035.1 Pseudomonadota bacterium
GCGCGCCCACGGAACAACACAGCGCAAGACCGACGACGGCGCCCAGGAACAACACGCCGAACCGGGCCCGCACCCAGCCTTGCGCCACGCTGTTTTTGAATAAAAATTTGGGAAATGCTCTCTTCACGGGGCGAATTGTTTTTCGCCAACCAAAAGAAATCAAGTATTCGTAATATTAATACTCAGTATCTAAAGTAATTTTGGGAATTATTGTCACACCGATCGGCGCAAGCCGCCCAGCCTGCCAGGGTTTTGCCCCAGCAGGCAGGCCACGCCGCCCTTATTCCGGCTTCACACCGGCGGCGCGCAGGATGGCGGAATAGGATTGCACCCCCTCACGCACCAGGTTCATGACCTTCTCAGGCGTGTCATAGCCAGTACGGGGGGCGACACCGGCCAGTTCATTCAAGCGCGGCGCGCTTTGCTGAATGGCGGTCTGGAAAGCGCTGGCAAGCGCGGCCACGACGCCCGGCGGGGTGGCGGCCGGCGCCAGGATGGGGAAGAACTCCTCAAAAATGAAATCGGGCAAGCCGGCTTCAGTGGCGCTTGGCACATTGGGCAGCGCCGGGCTGCGCTGCGAACCCGCCACTGCCAAGGCGCGCAGACCACCGCCGCGGATCTGCCCGATGGAGGAAGCCATGGTTGGTGTGCCAAAATGTGCCTCGCCGCTTACCAGCGCTGCCACGCCCGGCCCGCCGCCCCGGTAATGCACCATTTCAAATTGGGTGCGGCTGATGCTGCGGAACAATTCCGCAGCGGCATGCACGCCACTGCCGATACCGGCCGATGCGCAATTATATTGCCCCGGATTGGCGCGCAGCAGCGCCAGCAATTCCGCAGCATTCTGCGCCGATAGGCGTGGATTGACCGCCAGAACATGCGGCGAAAAACCACCCACCGCGATGCCAACAAAATCAGCCACCGTGTCATAGGGCACACGCGCCACCAGCGCGGGCACTGAGGAATGCGCGCTATTGATCAGCAGCGTATAGCCATCAGGCGCCGAACGGGCCGCATGTTCCGCGCCAATCACGCTACCGGCGCCAGCGCGGTTTTCCACCACCACGGGCTGGCCCAAGAGATTACCCGCCGCTTCCGCAATGATCCGCCCGACAATGTCATTCGACCCGCCAGGCGCGAAGGGCACCACAAGCCGCATGGGGCGGCTTGGCCGCCAAGCCGCGCCTTGCGCAGCGGCCAGTTTGGGCGCGAGCCCCGCAGAAAGAGCAAAACCCAAAGTCGCCCGGCGGTTCAGCATGACGGTATTCTCCCGAGGAAGGCGCCATGAGGCCCGAACGCCCCTGGCACGCATGATTGTCTTTGCCTGCCTCAATATACATGCACCGGGCATTGTTTGTAGCCCGCCCGCGCGCCCGCCATGCTTGATCCTGAACCCAACGCCGGGTCAGGATGGGGCAAATCGCAAAACCAAAGCCCGGGGTACCATCATGGCCCGGGCCGATGTCACTGCCGCTTGAATGAGGAAGCCCAAACCATGTCCGCCACCGTCCCGCACTATGATTTCATTGTCGTTGGGGCAGGATCTTCCGGCGCCACCATTGCCAGCCGGCTGACCGAAAATGGCGCCTATCGTGTCCTGTTGCTGGAAGCGGGCGTGGAAGGCTCGGGCTATCTCTGGTCCCGAATCCCGGCCGGGGTATCGAAAATGATCAACAACCCGGCGGTGAATTGGTGCTTTTCCTCGGAACCCGATGCCGGTTCGGGGGGGCGGCGTATCGAAGTCCCGCGCGGCAAAATGCTGGGCGGCACCAGTTCCATCAATGGCATGGTGTTCATGCGCGGCCAGCCACAGGATTACAATCACTGGGCGCAGCTTGGTAATCGCGGCTGGAGCTGGGATGATGTGCTGCCCGTCTTCAAGCGCATGGAAAGCTATGATGGCGGTTCGGATGAGTATCGTGGCCGGAGCGGTCCGCTTCGCGTCACCGATACGCCGCGCCATAAGGTGCCCTTGCTTGAGAAAATGATCGCGGCCGCGGCAAAAATCGGCCTGCCTTATAACCCTGACCTTAATGGCGCGACCCAGGAAGGGATCGGCATGTCCCAGGTCACCATCGCCAAGGGACGGCGGCAGAGCACCGCCTATTGCTATCTGGACCCGGCACGCGGGCGGCCCAACCTGATCATTGAACAGAATGCCATGGCCGAGACGCTGATCCTGGAGGGCAAAAGCTGCGTGGGCGTACGCTACAGCGTGGCTGGCCAGCCGCGGGAGGCGCGGGCCACGCGCGAGGTTATAGTCTCAAGCGGGTCCATCAATTCGCCCAAGCTGCTGGAACTTTCGGGCATTGGTCAGCCGGATCTGCTGCGCCGCCTTGGCATCACCCCGGTGCATGAATTGCCCGGCGTTGGGGAGAATTTGCGCGACCATTATTCGCCCCGGGTGAAATTCGCCATCACCGAACGCAACGCAACCTTCAATGACAATGCCCGTGGCTGGCGCCTGGCGCGGGAGGCGATGAAATACGCGCTATGGGGGGAAGGCTTCCTGGCCCGTACAGCCGTGCCAATCCGGATGTATTTCCGCACCCGCCCGGGGCTGGAAGCACCCGACGCCACGATTTCAGTCCTACCTTTTCTGTATGAGATGGTGAAGCAGGAACGGCGCATCGCCAAACGGCGTGGCATTACCATGAATGTCAATGTGTTACGGTCCGAAAGCACGGGGTCGGTGCATGTCACTTCCGCCGATCCCGCCGCACCGCCGGCCATTCGCTTCAATTTCCTCGCCACCCAGAATGACCGCGACGGGCTGCTGGCCGCCATTCGCAAGGGGCGGGAATTGATGGCGGCTTCGCCCTTGCGCGAGATCACCGGCGAGGAAATCGCCCCCGGCCAGCATCTGCAAAGCGATGCGGAATTGCTGGAATGGGTGCGCAATACGGCCGAGACGACCTACCACCCGGTTGGCACCTGCAAGATGGGCCCCGATTCCATGGCGGTGGTGGACCATGAATTGCGCGTGCATGGCATTGCCGGGCTGCGGGTTGCGGATGCTTCCATCATGCCGACCCTGACCAGCGGCAATACCAATGCGCCCTGCATCATGATCGGGGAGAAATGCGCCGAAATGATCTTGCGCGCTGCCAGCGCAAAGGATGCCAAGATCGCCGCCTGACGGCCGGGCGGCGCATCCGCCAGCCTTCAAGGAATGCGCCACGCCCGGGTACCGCGCTGGGCCAAGGCCATTTTCCTGCCGCCCCCATGGTTGACGCGGGGCCATGCCCGTGTCACCTCCCCGGGCCGTTTTCCAACGTATCCGGCTTCCGGATGCGGCCGTTGGTCAGTGACAAGCGTCAGTCCTCGTGATGGGGCGCTACTGGGCAGCGGTGGGAAGGCTTTCTGGTCTTTTGGTTTCGTGAGCGGTCCCCACATGCCGCTCATCCCCCCTTAAAGCACTAGCCGCCGCGGCGGCGCATTCAAGAGTATGACCCATGGGAATGCCCGAGAAGCAAGGCCTTTATGACCCCCGGAACGAGCATGACGCCTGCGGCGTCGGCTTCATTGCGGATATCAAAGGCCGAAAATCGAACGACATTATCCGCCAGGGTCTGCAAATTCTGGTTAATTTGGACCATCGCGGCGCGGTGGGCGCGGACCCGCTGATGGGCGACGGCGCCGGCTGCCTGATTCAGATGCCCGATAAGCTGCTGCGCCATTGGGCGGAAAGCCAGGGCAAGACCCTGCCTGCGCCGGGCCGCTATGCGGTTGCCATGTGCTTCCTGCCGCAGGACGCCGCTTCGCGCGCTGTCGCCATAGAAAGCATCGAAGGCTACATCGCCGCCGAGGGGCAATCCTT
>JBDKIR010000290.1:0-3124 GCA_039797035.1 Pseudomonadota bacterium
AGCGCGCCTTCGCGGCCAATCCGGCTTTGCAAGGCGGCGTTTTCCGGCGGATAGGCGACATCAAGCCCGCCCGGCAGCACGGCGAGTGTCGGACCTGCCCGCAAGGCACCCTGGTGTGCCGCCGCATCCACCCCGCGCGCGAGGCCCGAGATCACCAATACACCGGCCTTGGTCAGCGCCTCCGCGATATCCTCCGCAATGCGCCGTCCGGCGGCCGAGGCGTTGCGCGCGCCAACGATGGCGAAGCTGGGCACCTGGGCCAGCAAGGCGGCATCGCCCTGCACCGCGAGCATGGCCGGCGCATCGGGCAATAAGGCGAGCAAGGGCGGGTAGTCAGCGCTGCCCCAGAACATGAAGCGCGCGCCGAGCTTGACCATGGCATCGGCTTCCCGCTTTGCCTCATCCAGGCTTGGGATACGCGCCGGGGTTTCGCGCTTGGCGAGCAGACGCGGCAAAGCCTCCAGAGCCGCGCGGCCGCTGCCATGGCGGGCGAGCAAGCGGCGAAAGCCCATGGGGCCAATGCCCTCGGTCTCCGCAATGCGCCAGAGGGCGAGACTTTCGGCAGGGTTTGGCGGAGCGGCAGGCATAGGTGAAATTCTATGCCATAATTCAACCTATACGGGAAACACCAAATTACATTGCTATTTGGCGGTTTTGCCGATCCGTGGCTCGGTGCCCGCCATCAGGCGACGGATATTCGCCTCATGCCGCCAAAACACCAGAATGGCGATCAGCAAGGCCATCAGCGCATGATCCGCGCTGGACAGGATCAGGGCGAAAAGCGGCGCAGCGGCAAAGGCCGTGAGTGCGGCGGCGGAAGACATTTTCAGGAATTTCGCCGCCAGCAGCCAAAGGGCGCAGCAGGCGAGCCCGACCGGCCACGCCACGGCAAGCAGCACACCGAGCCCGGTCGCGACCCCCTTGCCACCACGAAAGCCAAGCCAGACGGGGAATAAGTGGCCAAGCACCGCCGCCGTGCCCACCACCACATCCTGATCGCCGAGGAATTGGCGCGCGAGCAGCACCGCCACCGCCCCCTTCAGCCCATCCAAGACCAGGGTCGCCGCCGCAAGCCCCTTGCGGCCAGTGCGCAGCACATTGGTCGCACCGATATTGCCGGACCCGACCTTCCGGATATCACCAAGCCCGGCGGCCTTGGTCAGCAGCAGGCCAAAGGGGATGGAGCCGATCAGATAGCCGCCCAGCAATGCGATCACGAAGGCAATGCTTTCCGCATGTTCGGCCATGATTCAGCCCCCGAAAACGCGCCGCCCGGCTTTCCAGGTGCCCAGCACCCGGCCTTCCAGGGCGCGACCATCAAAGGGGGAGTTCTGCGCCTTGCCCGGCAACTTACCGGCTTCAACCTTCCAACCGCGATTGGGGTGAAACAGCACCAGATCCGCCGGCGCGCCCTTCGCCAGGCGGCCCTGCGGCACATCAAGCAGCGTCGCGGGCCGCGCCGTCAGCAGCCCAAGCGCCGTCAGCATGGGCACATCCCCGGCATGAACGCGCGCCAAAGTCACGCCCAGAAGTGTGGCCAAACCAGCACCACCGGCTTCCGCCTGGGCAAAGGGCAGGCGCTTGTCATCCGCATCGCGCGGCTGATGGTCTGAAGCGATGGCGTCAATCGTGCCATCCACCAATGCCGCCACCACCGCCTGCCGATCCCATTCCGTGCGCAGCGGTGGGGAGAGCTTGGCATAGCTGCGGTAATCGCCAATCGCCGTTTCGTTGAGATCAAAATAGGGCGGCGCGGTATCGCAGGTAACCGCCAAGCCTTCCACCTTCGCAGCGCGGATCAGATCAAGCGCCGCTGCCGTTGAGACATGCGCGAAATGCACATGCCCGCCCGTGATGCGCGCCAATGCGATGTCACGCGCCACCATCATCGCTTCCGCCGCCGGGGGAATACCCGGCAGGCCAAGCCGTGTGGCCAATTCGCCTTCGGTCGCCGCGCCGCCGGCAGCCAGGCTCGGTTCTTCCGGGTGCTGCACAATAAAGGCGCCAAAGGCGCGCGCGTAGGACAGAGCAAGCCGCATGGTGCGCGCCGAGGCAATGGCGCGCGCGCCATCGGTAAAGGCAATGGCGCCGGCTTCCCGCAGCAGGCCGAATTCCGCCAATTCCTTGCCGGCACAGCCCGCCGTGGCGGCGCCATAGGGCAGCAATGATACTGAACCGGTCGCTTCCCCACGCCGTGCAACGAAGGAAACCAGCGCGGGATCATCCAAGGCCGGGTCGGTATCCGGCAGCACGCAAATGGTAGTGATGCCGCCCGCCGCCGCAGCCTGCGCGGCGGAAGCGATGGTTTCCCGATGCTCTGCCCCCGGCTCACCAAGATTGGCGCGGAGATCGATCAAACCCGGCGCAAGGCAGGCCCCCGCCGCATCCACCACCGTGGCGCCTTCGGGTGCGGTCAGCCCCGGGCCACAATCGGCGATCAGCCCATCGCGGATCAGCAAAGCGCCCGGCGCATCAAGCCCCGATGCGGGATCAAGCAGGCGGGCATTGGTGATGAGTGTGTCAGCCATGCTCAACGGTTCCGCGGCAATTGGCGGGAAAGCACATCAAGCACCGCCATGCGGCAGGCGACACCCATTTCCACCTGTTCACCAATCACGCTGCGAGTCGGGTGATCGGCAATGGCGCTTTCAATCTCCACCCCGCGATTCATCGGCCCCGGATGCATCACAATCGAATCCGGCTTGGCGAAAGCGAGCTTTTCCGCATCCAACCCGTAGAAGCGGAAGAATTCCCGCGCGGAGGGCACCAGCCCGCCCGACATGCGTTCGCGCTGGAGCCGCAGCATCATGACAACATCGGCGCCGGCCAGCCCGGCCTTCATGTCGTGGAAGACTTCCACGCCCAGACGCGCCGCTTCGGCTGGAATCAGCGTCGGTGGCCCCACAACGCGCACGCGGCTGCCCATGGTGGTCAGCAGATGCATATTGGAACGCGCCACGCGCGAATGGGCGATATCACCGCAAATCGCGACAACCAGCCCTTCCAGCCTTCCCTTGTGGCGGCGGATGGTGAGTGCATCCAGCAGTGCCTGGGTTGGGTGTTCATGCGTGCCGTCGCCGGCATTGATCACCGCCGCATCCACCTTCTGGCTCAGCAGCGAAGG
>JBDKIR010000291.1:0-3726 GCA_039797035.1 Pseudomonadota bacterium
CGTCAGGCCTTGAAGGAAGAAAGGCTCCGCCATCGCTATGCGGAATTGGTGACGGATGTGCCCTCTGACGAAAGGGCGTCAATTGCTTTCCATCGGCGTTTCGTGGCCGAGGAAGTGGATCGCTGGCGGCCGATCATTGAAGCCGCCGGGGCTTATGCGGATTGAATAGTGCAGGGCAGGGAACGGTAACTCTGCCCCAGGCGGCGGCGCCAGTTAAAAAAAGGGCGGCGCCCTAACGGCGCCACCCCCTGGATAGGCTCAAGCCAGCATGCCGCCATCTTGCCGCGTGGTGTTGCGGCAAAAAGGCGGGGGCAGCGTTATTCCGCCGCTGCCTTTTCATCCTCTTCCGAGATTTCACCGGAGAGCATTTTCTCGGCCAGCAGGCCGGCTTGGCCGCGAATGCGCTGTTCGATGGACGTCGCCATTTCCGGGTGATCGCGCAGGAAGGTCTTGGCGTTTTCACGCCCCTGGCCAATGCGCTGACTATCGCAGGAGAACCAGGCACCTGATTTTTCGACGATATTCGCCTTGACGCCAAGGTCGATCAATTCGCCGAGTTTGCTGATGCCTTCGCCATACATGATGTCGAATTCCACTTCGCGGAACGGCGGCGCCATCTTGTTCTTCACCACCTTCACGCGGGTATGGTTGCCCGTCACCTCATCGCGTTCCTTGATGGCGCCGATGCGGCGAATTTCCATGCGCACCGAAGCATAGAATTTCAGCGCATTGCCGCCCGTGGTGGTTTCGGGGTTGCCGAACATGACCCCGATCTTGAGGCGGATCTGATTGAGGAAAATCAGCAGCGTATTGGATTTGGCGACCGAACCCGTCAGCTTGCGCAGCGCCTGGGACATCAGGCGCGCATGCAGGCCGACATGGCTATCGCCCATTTCGCCTTCCAATTCCGCCCGCGGCACCAGCGCGGCGACGGAATCCACCACCAGCACATCCACCGCGCCGGACCGCACCAGCGTATCGGCGATTTCCAGCGCCTGTTCGCCGGCGTCCGGCTGGCTGATCAGCAGATTATCCACATCAACGCCAAGCTTCTTGGCATAGCCGGGATCCAGCGCATGTTCCGCATCCACAAAGGCGCAGGTCCCGCCGCGCTTTTGCGCTTCCGCGATGACATGCAGGGCCAGCGTGGTTTTACCCGAGCTTTCCGGCCCGTAGATTTCCACAATGCGCCCCTTGGGCAGGCCGCCAATCCCGAGCGCCAGATCCAGGCCGAGCGAGCCTGAGGAGACGACTTCGATATCCCCCTGCTGGGATTGCTTCGCGCCGAGGCGCATGATGGAGCCTTTGCCGAAGGCCCGTTCGATTTGGCTGAGCGCTGCGTCGAGCGCTTTTCCCTTATCCATGCTGCACCCCTGATGCTGCCAATTAACGCCGGAAGTCTTTCAACCATTACGCGATATTCGGCCTTACCGCCACAGCCTATGGTAGGAAGACCAAAAAAATTCATGGCGCTTGAAAACGCCAAGCCAACAGGCCCTCTCGAACCGAGTCGACGCAAGGGAAACATGCCGCAAGCCGGCTTGATTGGCAAGAACAAAAATAGAACAAACCATTATCCGGTGATGAAGCGCCCAAACTCACAGATTGAAGGCGACCGTCCCTGCCATGCTGATGTCATACCCCCCCAGCCGCGCCGCGCGGGCCTGGAACTCCGCCCCACGGGTAAAGGCCAGTAATTGCTGGATTGGCGGGTCGAAGTAATGGCGCCGCGCCATCACCAGATCAAAGCGTTCCCGAAATAGCGGCAGGAAACTGAGGCCGCGTGCCGCAGCCTCGGCGCGAATACCAAAGCCGACATCAGCGCGGCCTTCAGCAACAGCCGCCGCAACTTCATCTTCCGCCAGCGCGGGTTTGGGCAGAAAGCCAATCTCACCAAGGCGCAGCCCCGCCTCGCTCAATAAATGGAGCAGCAAGACATGGCTGCCGGCACGGGGTTGTCGCCCCACCACGCGCAAGGCCGGCCGCGCCAAATCGGCAATGCGCGTAAGCCCGGCGGGATTGCCGGGCGGCAGGATCAGCCCTTGCTCGCGCCAGGCCCAAATGATCCCCAGCATGGGGCGTCCAGGCAGAATTTCCTGCACTGCGGGCTGGTTGAAAACGCCGCTATCGGCATCCAGCAAATGCACAGCGGCCGCCATGGCGGCGCCATCGGCCAAAACGGCCAGGCCTTCCAGGCTGCCCCCGGCGCGCAGCGCCAGCCCGCAGCCCGATTGCCGCACGGCCCAATCCAGTAGCGGGTCATGGCTGCCCGCGAGGATGGCGGGCGGGTTCAAATACGGCGCCGCTTCCGGGGTTTCTGCCTGGGCGACCAGCCAGCGTTCCAGTTGCAGGCGCGGAAACAGCCATTTCCCGCCCAATTGCGCCGCCGGCAATTTGCGCGCCCGCGCCAGATCGTAAAGCGCCCGTTCCGACAAGCGGAGAAAAGCGGCGGCTTCGCGTAAGGTCAGGACATCCGGCATAATTCGGCAAATTCCGGCAAATGATGGCGCGATGTCAAGGCTCGGGACAATTGACGCTTCTGCCCGCCATGCACAGTTTGAGCAGGCTTTAGGGAAGCTTCCGTGCAGGATTTCGGCCAGGCCGCCACCACTGCCCTGACGTTGATCATCACCGCCGATCCTGCCTTGGCGCAGATCGTGGGGCTGTCGTTGCGCGTCAGCCTTATGGCAGTGCTGATTGCGGCCTTGATCGGCCTGCCGCTCGGCGCGCTTTTGGCGGTGGCCCGGTTTCCTGGCCGCGCCGCCGTCTTGGCGCTGATGAATGCGCTGATGGGGCTGCCGCCGGTGGTGGCGGGTTTGCTGATCTATCTGCTGCTCTCACGCTCCGGCCCCTTGGGCGGCTTGGGGCTGCTCTTTACCCCAAGCGCCATGATCATCGCCCAGGCGCTTCTGATCACGCCCATATTGGCGGCCCTCACGCGCCAAATCCTGGCCGCCTTGTGGGAGGAATATGCGGAACAATTGCGCTCCTTCGGGGTGGGCAACCTGCGCGCTGTGCCAACCTTGGTGTGGGATGGGCGCTTTGCCTTGCTGACCGTGTTGCTGGCGGGTTTTGGTCGCGCCAGCGCGGAAGTGGGCGCGGTGATGATTGTGGGCGGCAATATCGAAGGCTTCACCCGCGTCATGACCACGGCGATTGCGCTTGAAACCAGCGCCGGCAATCTGCCGCTGGCCTTGGCGCTGGGCATGGTGCTGATGGTGATCGTGCTTGGCGTAAATGCCTTGGCGCAGACACTGCGTGATGTCATCGCCCGGGATGGCGCCTGATGGTGCCGGCCAGACAAATCCTGCCATTGCGGGTGGAAGGCTTGGGCTTCACCGCCAATGGCGTTGATATCCTCCAAAGGCTCGATTTCACGCTGGAAGCGGGCGCGCCCAGCTTCATCATTGGCCCGAATGGCGCGGGCAAGACCGTGCTCCTGCGCGTTTTGCATGGCTTGCTGCCGCCCAGCCGCGGGCTTGTGCGCTGGCAGACGCATGACGCCGCGCGGCATCAGGCGATGATTTTCCAGCGCCCCGTGCTGCTGCGGCGCTCGGTTTTGGAAAACACGCTTTACCCGCTTGCGGTCATGGGCGTTGCCCGAGCAGAGCGGCAAGCCCGCGCGGCGGAAGCGCTGGCCCTGGTCGGTCTGACCGCCATGCAGGATCGGCCTGCGCGCAGTCTTTCCGGTGGGGAACAGCAGCGCCTTGCCTTGGCACGGGCGGC
>JBDKIR010000292.1:0-4168 GCA_039797035.1 Pseudomonadota bacterium
GCGCGCCTGGAAAGGCTGACGTCGTTCTGGCCATCCCGTCGCCGCTTCGGCGGTGCGGGGTGGCCAAGCAGGAAGCCCTGGGCGAAATCCACACCAAGGCTGCGGACGGCGCGGCGCAAGGCTTCATTGGCGACGCCTTCCGCCACCACATAGCGGCCATGCCGGCGCGCATGGGCGATGATTTCCCGGACAAAGCGCCGGGCGCGCATGCAACCTGGCAGGGCTTCGGTCAGGCTGCGGTCCAGTTTCACCCCGGCAAAAGGCATGTCCCGCAGACGCCAACGCCGATCCCCCAGCAGCACGTCATCCAAGAGCACATGGCAGCCAATACGCTTGAGGCGCATGAGTGCATGCCGCAGACGGCCTTGATCGCGGATGCTTTCAGTTTCCGTCAATTCCAGCAGAAGCCCGGAAGACCCTGATCGGCTGCGGCGAAACTGCGTGGCCAGGATGGCCGGCAATTCGGCATGCAGCATGACGCTCAGCGGTACATTGACCACCAATTCGCCCTTCACGAAGGGGCCGCGGCGCCAGTCCAGCGATACCCGATCCAGAACTGCACGGGTCAAATCATGCGCAAGGCCCAGCTTTTCCGCCATGGGCACAAAATCAGCCGCATGCAGCAGGCTGCCATCGCGTGACCAGCGGAGCAGCCCCTCCAGCGCCGCTACACGGCCATCCCGCAGGCGGATGATGGGCTGATATTGCAGCTGGAGGTGCCGCGCCGCGAGGGCTTGGCGGAAAGCACCTTCAAAATTGGCGACAGGCGCATAGCTTGGGCGCGGCGCGCCCAGAGAGGTCGCGGCTCCTGTAAGGCTCTCAGGAGCGAAGTGAGGCGCCACGCGATGCTTCCAAAGGCCAGAGGAATCCCTTGGAGGGCATAATTATTACCTAATGCTAATAAAGAAAAGCCCCTCTCGACCCAGTGTTAGCGCCGCGCGGCGGCTGCCGCCTCCGCCTTGCCGCTTGCTGCCGGATCACCAAGGCGCAGACGATTGCGCCCGGTGAACAGCACAATCGGTGCCGCAATGAAGACCGATGAGCCGGCCGAAATCACAATCCCGACCACCATCACCCAGGCAAATCCGGAGAGCGTATCCCCGCCGAATAGCGCCAGAGGCAGCGCCGAAAGCAGCAGGGTCATGGAAGTACCAAGTGATCGGTTCATGGTTTCATTGATCGAAAGATCGACCAGTTCTTCCAATGGCATGGCTTTGAATTTGCGCAAATTCTCCCGCATGCGGTCAAACACCACCACCTTGTCATTGGCGGAAAAGCCAATCACGGTCAGGATCGCCGCGACGGTCGTCAGGTTGAATTCGATACCGAACAGGACCATGAAGCCGATGGTTTTCGTGGCGTCCAGGATCAGTGTGGTGATGGCAGCAATGCCGAACTGCCATTCAAACCGAACCCAGATATAAATCAGCATCGCGAGGAAACTGAGGCCCAAGGCCATCAGCCCGCCGATGAATAATTCATCCGAGACACGATTACCCACCGCTTCAACGCGGAGAATACGGGTGCCGGGTGTCGCGCGTTCCAGTGCTTCTCGCACCATGGTGACCGCACGCTGCACCGCGCCCTCATCGCCTTGCGCCGGCAAGCGCAGCGCGAAGGTGGAGGCATCGCCAAATTGCAGCAAAGTGGCATCGCCCAAACCAAGCCCAGCCACGGCGCCACGCAATACGCTGATATCCCCGGCCGCGGGCGTGCGAATTTCCATCTCGACACCGCCCTTGAAATCAATGCCTTTTTCAAGGCCGGGATTGAAGGCGATGACGACGGAAAGCGTTGATAGGACCGCCGAGACAATCAAGCCCATCCGCGCACCGCGCATGAAGGGAATGCGCGTGCCATCGGGGAAGATGCGAAACAATGGGCGGCGCAAGCGATCCAGCAGTGAAAGCCCGGAGCGTTGGAAAACCGGCAATTCCTTGGGGCGCGTCGCGCGATACCACCAGGAAACGAAAAGCCGCGTCAGCACGGTTGCGGTCCACATCTGCACAATGGTGCCAATGGCGACCGTGACGGCAAAACCCTTCACCGGACCCGAACCGAAGCCATAAAGGCAGGCCATGGCGATCAGGTTGGTCAGGTTCGAATCCAGAATAGTGCCGGATGCCTTGGTATAGCCCGCTTCCAGCGCGTTGATCGGCGAGCGGCCGTTTTTCACTTCCTCTCGGATGCGTTCATTGATCAGGATATTGGCATCCAAGGCGGTGCCGAGTGTCAGCACAATGCCGGCGATGCCGGGCAGGGTGAGGGTGGCTTCCAGCAAGGAAAGCCCAGCCACCAGCAAAAGAATATTGATGGCGAGCGCAATATTGGCGAACCAGCCGAGGATGCCATAGGCGAAGCCCATATAGAGAAACACGAGGATCGTGCCGGCGAGGAGTGAGAGCATCCCCGCGCGGATCGCGTCAGCGCCCAATTCCGGCCCAACCGAACGTTCTTCCACAACCGTGAGCGGCGCGGGCAGGGCGCCTGCGCGCAGCAGCACGGAAAGATCATTGGCGGTTCTGACCGTGAAGGAGCCACTGATCTGCCCTTGCCCGCCGACAATCGGTTCGCGAATGACCGGCGCGCTAATGACTTTCTCATCCAATACGATGGCGAAGGGGCGACCCACATTGGCCCGGGTGATATCCGCGAAGCGGCGTGTGCCTGTTGAATCAAAGGTGAAATTCACCACCCATTCGCCGGTGCGGCTATCCTGCCCGGCACGCGCATTGGTCAGGTTCTTGCCATCAACGGCGACGCTGCGGCGCACCGCCACACGTTCACCGGGGCGTTCGCTGGGCAAAAACATCACGCCAGGCGGCGGCGTGCCGGCCAAATTCGCCGTTTCATCCACCAAATGGAAAGTCATGCGCGCGGTGCGGCCCAGCAGATCCTTGATACGGTTCGGATCCTCCACACCCGGTAGCGTCACCAGAATGCGCTGCTGGCCCTGGCGCGCGATCAGCGCTTCTGCAACGCCGGTTTCATCCACGCGACGGCGGATGATTTCAATGGATTGTTCAACCGCCCCGGTTGCCTTGGCCCGCAGCCCCGCTTCCGTCAGGCTGGCGGTGATGCTGCCATCAGCCGCCACCGTAACGTCAATATCCGGCACATTCTGACCGGTGGCGAGGGTGACGGGTTCGGCCAATTCGCGCAGCGCCGTGGCGGCCGCCTGCGCCTGGGCCGGATCAGAGACACGGAAGCCCATGCGGCGATTGGGGGCATCGGCCGCAAGATTGACATAGCGGATATTGCCGGTGCGCAGCTTGGTACGCACACCATCCACCAGGCCTTCCAGCCTTTCACGCACCACGGTCTGGAGATCAACCTCCAGCAGCAGGTAGGACCCGCCCCGCAAATCCAGCCCCAGGCTGACTTGGCGTGGTGCCATCCAACTCGGAAAAGCGGAACGCGGCAGCAGGTTCGGAATGCATAAGAGCACCCCGAGCAAACATACACCGAGAATGGCAGCCTGTTTCCAGCGTGCGAAATGAAGCATGGGCTGGCGGAATCCCCTGGTTGAGCGGCCGGACAATGGCGATGCACCCCAGGGGATGCAAGCCCAGGCCGCTTGGCGCTATCATACCCCCATGAATGTGACCGCACCGAAACTCCGGCTTGGCATCCTTGGGGTGGGCCATTTTGGCCGTTTCCACGCCCTGAAGGCCATGGCCAACCCCGCCATTGACCTGATCGGCCTGCATGATGCTGACCCAGCCAGGGCGGCCCAGATCGCCGCCGAGGTCAAAGCCCCACCCTTGGCGCCCGAGGCGGTCATTGCCGCGGCTGAGGCTGTGATCATCGCCGCGCCCACCCGCTTTCACTATGCCCTGGCGGAACAGGCGCTGGCGGCGGGGCGACATATATTCATTGAAAAGCCCATTGCTGCCAGCCTGGAGCAGGCGGACCGCCTGATCGCCCAGGCCGCTGCGCAAGGCCGTGTGCTGCAAGTGGGGCATATTGAGCGCTTCTCGGCGGCCTTCCGCACCGTGATGGCCACGCCTTCGGGCGGGCGGGCGCTTTCTTTTGAGGCGGTGCGCGCCGCCCCATTCCGCCCGCGCAGCCTGGATGTCTCCGTGGTGCTGGACCTCATGATCCATGACCTGGATCTGGTCATGGAATTGGCCGGGGGAGAGCCGGATTCGGTCGAAGCCGTGGGGGC
>JBDKIR010000293.1:0-3015 GCA_039797035.1 Pseudomonadota bacterium
GAATTCACCCGCTTTGGTGATTTGGATGAACAGCATGATGATGGCTATGGCGGCTGATCCGCGCAGGGTGTGATGCAAACCAGTGCCGTCTTGCGGGTGGATCTTGCCGCGATTGCCGAGAATTGGCGGGCCTTGGCGCGGCGCGGCGCGCCCGGCAGGGTGGCCGGCGTGGTCAAGGCCAATGCTTATGGCTTGGGTGCCGAAAAGGTAAGCGCGGCGCTGCTTGCGGCGGGGTGTCAGCATTTTTTCGTCGCACATCTGGCGGAAGGCATGGCGCTGCGCGCTGCCCTGGGGCCGGGGCCGATGATTGCGGTGCTGAATGGCTTTGCCCCTGGCGCCGATGCCGATGCGGGGCTGCTGCCGGTGCTGAACAGCCTTGGCGATGTCGCGGCCCATGCCGCTGCTGCGCGGAGCACTGGCCGGGCGCAGCGGGCGCTTTTGCATCTGGATACCGGCATGGCGCGGCTTGGGCTGGATGCCGGAGAACAGGCGCGCCTTGCGGCTGATCACGCGCTGCTGGCGGGGCTCGATCTGCTTTATGTCATGACGCATCTGGCTTGCGCCGATGAACCCGACCATCCCTTGAATGCGGCGCAGGCCGCGCGTTTTGCCGATGCCTGTGCGGGCTTGCCCCCGCTGCCACGATCCTTTGCCAATTCTTCCGGTCTTTTCCTGGGCGGGGCTTATGCTTCGGATTTGGCGCGGCCGGGCTGCGCGCTTTACGGCATCAACCCCACGCCGGGCGCGACGAACCCCATGCGCCAGGTGGTGCGGTTGGAGGTGCCGATCCTGCAAATCCGCGATATTCCGGCGGGGGCGAGCGTTGGTTACGGCGCTTCTTGGGTTGCCAGCCGACCCAGCCGCATTGCCACCATTGCGGTTGGCTACGCGGACGGCTACCTCAGAAGTCTTTCGGGGCGCGGGGTCGCGGCATGGCGCGACATGACGCTGCCCCTGGTGGGGCGGGTTTCCATGGATTTGGTCACATTGGATGTCACAGACGCGCCAGGCATCCAGCCTGGTGATGCGGTGACCTTGATCGGCGGGGCCGCGACATCGCCGGATGATCTGGCGCAGCGCGCGGGCACCATCGGGTATGAAATCCTGACCTCCCTTGGTGATCGTTACCGCCGCGACTACGGGCAGGGCTGAATTTGGGCGCGATACTCGATCCTGTGGCGGCTATTGGGCGTGCGGTACTGTCGGGATTGCAGGCCGCCGGCGCCGTCATCCTGTTTGCCCTGGAAGCGCTGACGCATCTGGTGCGCCCGCCTTTTTATGGGCGCCTTTTTCTGCGCCATGTCACCGATATTGGCTATTTTTCGCTGCCTGTTGTGGCGCTGACGGCGTTTTTCACCGGCATGGTGCTGGCGCTGCAATCCTATACCGGCTTTGCGCGCTTCAATGCCGAAGGGGCGGTGGCCAATGTTGTCGTGCTGTCCATCACGCGCGAATTGGGCCCGGTGATTGCAAGCCTGATGGTGGCCGGGCGTATCGGTGCTTCCTTCGCCGCTGAAATCGGCACCATGCGCGTGACGGATCAGATTGACGCGCTGACCACGCTTTCCACCAACCCAATGAAATATCTGGTCGCGCCACGGCTTTTGGCGGGCATTATTGCGCTGCCCTTTCTGGTGCTGGTTGCCGATATTCTGGGCGTGATGGGGGGCTGGCTGATCGGTACGGTCAAGCTGGATTTCAGCTCCGCCGGATATCTCAAGGCTACCTTTGATTTCCTGCAGACCATGGATGTTGTCTCCGGCCTTGTGAAGGCTGCGGTATTCGGCTTCGTCATTGCGCTGATGGGCTGCTGGTGTGGCTATAATAGCCGGGGCGGCGCGCAAGGCGTTGGTGCGGCAACAACCTCTGCCGTGGTGGCGTCTTCCATCCTGATCCTGGCGGTGGATTATATTTTGACCGAAATGTTCTTCGCCCGATGAACAGCGCCCCGCCGCCAAAAATTCGCCTGCGCGGCCTGTCCAAAGCCTTCGGCACTAAGCAGGTGCTGGATGGCGTGGATCTCGATATCCGCGCCGGGCATGGCATGGTCATTCTGGGCGGGTCGGGTTCCGGGAAATCCGTGACCATCAAATGCGTGCTCGGCCTGATCACGCCGGATGCCGGCAGTATTGAAATTGACGGCCAGGATATTCTGAAACTGCCCCGGCGCGACCGCGAAGCGCTGAATGACCGCATCGGCATGCTGTTTCAGAATGGTGCGCTGTTTGACAGCCTGCCGGTTTGGGAAAATGTCTGCTTCAAACTGCTGGCGCAAAAGCGCATCACCCGCGCCCGCGCGCGCGACAAGGCGGCCGAGGTACTGGCGCAGGTGGGCTTGGCCGCATCGGTGGGCGATCTTTCGCCGGCGGAGCTTTCTGGCGGCATGCAAAAGCGTGTTGGTCTGGCGCGCGCCATTGCGGCGGAACCCGAGATCATTTTCTTCGACGAACCGACCACCGGGCTTGATCCCATTATGGGGGCGGTGATCGATGGCCTGATTGTGGATGTTGTGCAGCGCCTGGGCGCTACCGCGGTTTCCATCACCCATGACATGGCCAGTGCGCGGCGCATCGGCACCGATGCCGCGATGATCCATAAGGGCCGGATTGTCTGGACCGGGGAAGCCGCCAAGCTCGGCCAGACGGGCAATGCCATGGTGGATCAATTCGCCCGTGGTGAGCGGGAAGGGCCGATCCAGATGGAACTCAGGAAGTAGCGGCAGGCGGACCCGGCAAAGCGCCACAGGCCCGCCCAAGGGGCAAACGACGGTCTTCGAAGGCGGATCAGCCACGATCCGCAACAATCTAAATCAGGCTGCGAAACCCCGGTTCAACCCGGCAAGCGCCTCGGCATATTCGGCGCGGAGGCGCGCCACCAGCTCGGCCATGCTCGGTACATCGCGGATTGCCCCGACCCCCTGGCCGGCGGACCAGATATTTTTCCAGGCGCGTTTTTCGCTGCTGCCCAGATGCAGTTCCCGGTTGAATGCGGGTAAATTCTTGGGATCCAGCCCGG
>JBDKIR010000294.1:0-3274 GCA_039797035.1 Pseudomonadota bacterium
GCTTCGGCGGCCTCCCCCGTGGTACCGAGGCAATCAATGTCGAACTGGTAAAGCTGAGACAGTGCCTCTGTCCCATCAACCGCATAGGGTCGGAGCTCTAGTTTTTCGTGACCTTCGATGGTCAATGAAAGCGAGGCTGTCATTTAATTTCCCAAAGCAATGAGAAACTTCATTATAACTTGTAATTCACGAATAGGATATAATTTTACTTAAGTATTTAATAGTATTAGGCATCCTGGTGGCCCTGAAGACATCAACATTATGGTCGGAATAGCTGGCCAGCCCCCATGGGTGATCCGGTTTGAATGTGAATTCATGGCCAGCTGCGGTTCCATGGCTGGGGTGGCTGGCATGGCCATGGTAGCATCACCGAAAAATGCCCCCGCGCCTGATGTGCCACCGGGATCCAGCAGGGCCATCAGAAATTCACCGCCGCGCGCATACGCGCTGGGTGTCCTTGGTGCGCGCCATCATCCCCGAAGCGGAGATCAAAAGGCGTCAGTGCCCCATGACGCCTTTCGCGGATCACGCAAACGCACAGAACGGCAAGCTAACTGACGCTGCGGCAATCAATCGCCGCATGATCCACCGTGACCAATTCGTCCACCGGGAAGTCCAATCGCGCCGCCATCTGCATCAGGGCGTCAAGTGTCGCCTGATCCAACCGCGGTTGGCGCGCCAGGATCCAGAGATATCCCCGGGTTGGACCAGCCACCATGGCCCAAGCGTAATCCTCTCGGTCAAGCGCAATGACATGGTAGCCGCCAGCGAAGGGCCAGAAAAATCTGACCGAAAGGCTGGCGATATTTGGCGGCCCTTGGAAATAGGCGTGCCCTTCAATGGACCGCCAGCGGCATTTCTCCCGATCGAAACCCTTATTCAGCACCGCCACATAGCCATCATCGCGCAAATGATAGGTTGCGGAGACATTGGTGAGACCCCGCTCAAACCTGTTTTCGATGCGCATGATGGCAAACCATTCGCCCATGTAGCGCGCGGCATCAAAATCCGTGATGGGCGTGACGCCTTTTGGCGCCCCTAGGCAGGCAGCAAGCGGCAGAAGGAGCAGGATCGCAAAAAGACGCAAGCACCGTTTCATATCACCCCATCCTGGCCGTCATCATTGCCAACCGACGTCTATCCTCTGGCAGAGACCCTGCGAAAGCAACAGGATCATTGATCCAATCGGATAGCGCCCCTAGGCTTTTGCCCGCCCGAAGATGAGAAAGCGCGATGGCTT
The DNA here is from genome assembly GCA_039797035.1 of Pseudomonadota bacterium. GTDB lineage: Bacteria > Pseudomonadota > Alphaproteobacteria > Acetobacterales > Acetobacteraceae > Neoroseomonas. The sequence goes on from JBDKIR010000294.1 coordinate 1,241, forward strand.
CACATAATATTGCCGATACCTCCACCTTGCGGCGTCGTGGCTTTCTGGCCGTCGGCCTGGCTTCGGCCGTTACGATTCCCCCGGTATATGCTGAGACTTGGCCAAGCCGACCCGTGCGCATCATGGTCCCCTTCGCCGCCGGTAGCCCGCTTGACCTGCCCGCGCGGGCAATCGCTGAACAACTGACAGAAGGGCTTGGACGCCCCGTGATTGTGGAAAATCGTGGTGGCGCTGGGGGTGCCGTTGGCACGCAGGCAATCATCGCCGCCAATGACCCGCACTTCATGATGCTGACAACGGGCGCGGTTGCCATCCACCCGGCGCTGGTGCGCAATCCGATTTTCGATCCTTTCCAGGATTTGAAACCCATTACACTCGTGCAGGAAGCCTCGCTTGTCCTTGTGGTGCGCCAGAATAGCCCCTTCACCAGCCTCACCGCACTTCTCGCTCATGCCAAGACCAACCCTGGGCGCATCAGCTACGGCACATCCGGTGTCGGCGCCACGACGCATTTGGCAAGCGCCCTTTTCGCTTTTCGGGCGGGTATCGATTTATTGCATGTGCCCTTTCGGGGCAGCAGCCCGGCCACGGCTGCCCTGCTGGCTGGCGATATCGACATCATGGTTACCAGCACCAATGAAGGCATGCAGCACATCACGGGCGGGCGTGTGCGCGCCCTGGGTGTGACATCAAGCGCACCATTACCGACACTGCCGGGCGTGCCACCAATCTCGACACAGGTTCCAGGTTATGAGGCTTCCATCTGGTACGCGATGCTCGGGCCGCGAAGCATGTCGGATGCTATCGTTGATCGCTTGATCAATGGCATGGCGCCGCTTCGCCGCGGCTCGCTCTTGCAGGAACGGCTCGCCGCCATTGGTGCCACATTACGGCTGGATGGGCCTGCACCGCTTGCCGAACGCCTCCGGCAGGAGGTTGGGCAATGGCGTGAATTACGAAACGCCAGCGGCTTGGTGTTGGATTGAACGCTTTATGGCTTGAGAGGCTGTGGGCACCATGACGCAAAATCGATAATTCCAACTTACAGCCTTCGTTGCTTTGGCGCCCCATCGCCATGTACGCGAGGCTTTCTTGTTGAATGCCTTCTTGATGCACATCGCCGTGCCCGCCAGCATCAATCCGGCTTGATGCCGGCCTCTGCCACCACCTGGCGCCAAAGCGGTAATTCATGGCGTATCCGGGCGGCTAATTCCTGCGGACCTGTCAGCAAAAGGCTGCTACCGGCAGCAGACATTCTTTGTTCAAGGAGGGAGCCGGTTTTCAATGGCGTCACCTCACGTACAAAGCGCGCGATATTTTCTTCTGGCATGGAACGGCCAGCACAAATGCCAAACCAGATCATGATACCCGTACCGGGCACCAATTCCGTTATCGATGGTACATCTGGCAGCATTTCTGAACGCTTCGGTGCGGTAACACCAAGGGCCACAGCCCGGCCTTCCCGGATATGCGGGAGCATCAACGCCAAATCGGCACTCATGACATCAACATCACCGGCCATGAATCCATTCAGTAATTGGCCTGCACCGCGATAGGGAATATGCTGCCAGGAAATTCCCGCACGTATGCCAAAAAGTGCGGGAGCCATATGCGTGGTAGTGCCATTGCCCGAAGTACCATAGGTGATTTTACCTGGATTTTCCTTGGCAGCCCGCAGCAGAGCTTGCAAATCCTTAAATGGCGCATTGGGCCGCACGGCAAAACACATGCTGGATTCTGAAACCAGAGACACCGGCGTGAGATCATTTATGGGATCATAGCCAATATCGGGTTGCACCGCCGGCTGGATGGCCACCGCCCCCGTGATCATGAGAAAGCTATGATCATCCTGCGCGGCAATCACCTGCTTCGTGCCCAAGGCGCCACCCGCACCTGGGCGTGTTTCGATAATAACTGGCTGACCAAATTTTTGCGTGAGATGTTCCGCAATAAAACGGCCGGGAATTTCAACCGGCCCTCCGGGCGCGTATGGAATAATGATGCGCACCGGCCGATTGGGCCATTGGCGCGTTT
>JBDKIR010000295.1:0-6663 GCA_039797035.1 Pseudomonadota bacterium
TTGGCGTCATTAGTTTCGCTGTCATGTCGGCCATGCTGATGGTCGAATCCATTCTCACAGCCCTGACGCAGGATGCGGGCGAGGTTGATGAATTGCTCGGCTCCCGCACCCTGACTGATGAGACGACCGAGGCTTTGGAAGCTGTCGCCATGGCGCATGCTTCGGGGGAACGGCGGGCATGATCGCCATTGTCTTTTTGCTCATGCTGCTGGCGGTTACCATCTTTGCTGCGGCAACCGGCTCCCAAGCGCTGCCCATTGGGGAAATCCTGATGCTGGTCGGTGTCTTTGTCCTGTTTTTTGGGTCTGGGGTATACATTGCTGCGGTACTCGGCGTGCTTGGTGTTTTGATCGGATTCTTGTTTTCTGATCGGCCATGGTGGGCCTTTATGGGGCAAACGCTTTGGGCGCCTTCATCGAATTTCGTGCTGGTGGCGGTGCCGTTATTCCTGCTGATGGGCGAGATTTTGCTGCGCGCCGGACTTTCGGATCGTCTCTATCGGGCATTGAATATCTGGCTCAATCGCATGCCGGGCGGACTGCTCCACACAAATATCGTCTCCTGTGCCGTATTTTCCGCAATCTCCGGCAGTTCCGTAGCTACCGCTGCAACGATGGGGTCAGTTGCCCTGCCGTATTTTCAAGATACCAAATACAGTCAGCGCATGGTTCTTGGTTCACTCGCCGCGGGTGGTGCGCTCGGTAACCTCATTCCGCCCGGGATTACCTTCATCATCTATGGGTTGATCACGGAAACCTCGGTAGGTGCGCTTTATATTGCCGCTGTTATCCCATCCCTGCTGGTCACCGCGCTGTTCATTGGCGTCATCCTGGCGCATGGCCTGACGCATCCCATGGAAAAGCCGGCCAAAGTGCCGCTGGCCTTCAAGCTGCGCGCCCTGGCTGATCTGGTACCGACCGTTTTGCTGATTTTGCTCGTGCTGGGTTCAATCTATGGCGGTTTCGCCACCCCAACCGAAGCGGCAGCACTTGGTGTGGTCGGGGCGGCGTTTTTCGCGGCCATTGATGGGAAGCTGTCTTTTCGCATGCTGAATGCCTCGGCCGAGGCGACAGCGCGCAATACTGCCTTGCTCGGTCTTATTCTATTCGGCGCCTATTTGCTGAATTACATCCTTACCCTGATTAATGTGCCGCAGGCCCTGGCTGGCATGATTTCTGGCCTGCCCATTCCACCTTGGGCGATCATGCTCTGTATCGTTGCGCTTTATGTCGCGCTCGGCACCTTCATGGAAGGTTTTTCCATGATCATCACCACCGTGCCCGTCGTTTTCCCGATTGTCACGGCGCTTGGTTATGATCCCATCTGGTTTGGTGTCATCGTGACCATGTTGGTGGAAATTGCGCAGATCAGCCCACCGGATGGAACGGTGATGTATGTTCTGCAAGGCATGCGCAGCCGACCTGGACCCATCACCGATGTCTTCGCCGGGGTTATGCCTTTTCTTGGCGTCTATCTTCTGGCGGTGGCATTGCTCATGATATTCCCCAATCTCGCCCTTTGGTTGCCCCGGATCATGGGTTGAACTCACAACGCGGATCAAAACCTTGAAAAGCTCAACTTCCGAACGCCCCATCCGCATCGCCGTGGATATTGGCGGCACCTTCACGGATCTTCAGATATTTGATGCGCGCCGCGGCGTTGCAGAAGCCTGGAAAACACCAACCACCCCGGAAGATCCTTCCATTGGCCTCATGACCGGTGTGAAGGAAGCCGCCGCGCGGTTTGGCTTTGCGCTGAGCGATGTTGGCTTGCTGCTGCATGGCACCACCATTGCCACCAATGCCGTGCTGGAACGCAAGCTGGCCCGTGGGGTGCTGCTGACCACGGCTGGTTTTGAGGATGTGCTTGAAATCAATCGCCACGTCAGGCGCGATATTTATGGCCTGGCGCCGGAGCCCTTCCCCACCCTGATCCCGCGTGATCGCCGGCTTGGCGTGGCGGAAAGATTGCGGGCCGATGGCAACATTGAAATTGCCCTCGATGAAGCGACCATCCCGGGGTTATTGACGAAGATCGATGCCTTGGGGGCGGAAACCATCGCCGTTTCGCTTTTGCATTCCTATGCCAACCCCGTGCATGAACGGCGTCTTGCCGGGCTTATTCAAGCAGCGCGGCCCCATCTGCCAGTTTCCCTTTCGGCCGATATATCGCCGGAAATTCGTGAATATGAACGCTGTTCCACCACGGTGCTGAATGCCCTGCTGGTGCCCGTAGTCAAGGCCTATCTGGATCGCCTGGCAACAAGGCTCGGCGAAGGTGGGTTTTCGCCGCTGGTTTTCCTGGTTCAGTCCAATGGCGGCGTATGCAGCCTGCAAATGGCCGCGCAACAGCCCGCGCGCCTGCTTTTATCCGGGCCGTCCGGCGGCGCATTGGCAGCAGGGCGTATTTCCGAACTTCTGGCGCGCCCCAATCTTGTGGCCGTCGATATGGGCGGCACATCCTATGATGTTTCAGTGGTGCAGAATGGCCGCGTTTCAGTCATTACGCAGGGTGAGATTGATCGGCTACCGGTGCGCCTGCCCATGGTGGAAATGCGCACCATTGGCGCAGGTGGTGGTTCCATCGGCGCGGTGGATGCGGCCGGCCGGCTGACCGTTGGCCCACGCAGCGCTGGGGCGCGACCTGGGCCCGTTGCCTATGGCCGCGGCGGCACGGAACCTACCGTCACGGACGCCAATCTGGCCCTCGGTCGGCTCGATCCGGATTTTTTCCTGGGCGGCACCATCAAGCTTGATATGCCAGCAACACGTGCGGCCATCGAAAGCCGTATCGGAACCCCGCTGAATTTGTCCTATGAGGAAGCCGCTGCCGGCATGCTCACGGTGACCAATGCCAATCTTGGCGCGGCCGTCCGGCTTTCACTCTTTGAAAAGGGCCTTGATCCACGCGATTTCTCGCTGTTGTCATTCGGTGGTGCGGGCGGGTTGCATGCCACCGAAGTGGCCGAGGAAATGGGCATTAGCGAGGTTGTTTTCCCACGCGAACCCGGCACGCTTTCTGCCTATGGCATCCTGTTTTCTGATTTAGTGCAGGATTTGGCGCGCACCAGGCTGACACGGGCTGAAGCAGCCAGCCTGCCCAGTATGACAGAGATCATTACAGAATTGCGCCAAGCCGCCAATGCAAGGCTGGCCGGGGACGGCGTTCCGCCCGAGCAGCGTGAAATCAGCATCGCCGCTGATATGCGCTATCAAGGCCAGGCTTTTGAATTGCTGGTCCCTTGGGGCCAGGTGGAAAATCCCGATCAAGCGGCCCTTGAAGCGTTGATTGCGCGGTTCCATGCCACGCATAAGCAGCGTTTCTCCTACGCCAATCTTGATGAGGCGGTGGAAATCGTCACTTTCCGCGCGATCGCGCTTGGCAAATTGGCCAAGCCCGCCGTGAAGGACCCAACCCCAGCCGCGCGCCCCGCGCGCAAGGCCAAACGGCCTGCCTATGATGGGCAGCAATGGTGTGACGCCACTGTCTGGGATCGAGAAGCATTGGCACCAGATGACGTGATCGAAGGCCCCGCCATTGTTGAGGAAGCTTTCGCCACGCATTGGATTTCACGCGGCTGGCGCGCCCAGCTTGGTGCCGGCGGCACCTTGATCGCCAAAAGGATCGCAGCATGAGCCTCGGCCCTATTGAAATCGAAGTCATCCGCAATGCGCTCACGGCCGCTGCGGCTGAAATGGATATCACCATTTGGCGCACAAGCCGCAGCACCACGGTGCGCGAATTGCTCGATTATTCAACGGCAGTCTTCGATGCCGCTGGCAATAATGTGGCGCAATCGGCACGTATTCCACAGCATTTGAATTCCATGGGCGCGGCGCTACGCACATTGCTGGATCACTTCGTGGATCCCGCAGATTGGGGCACCGATGATGTGGTCGCGACCAATGACCCCTATTGTGGGGCGCAGCATTTGAATGATGTGCTGGTCTTCAAGCCCGTTTTTCATGATGGCAAGCGCGTGGCTTATGTCGGGGCGCTATGCCACCATATCGATATGGGGGGCATGGCGCCGGGTTCCTATGCCGCCACCGCGACCGAGGTTTTCCAGGAAGGCTTGCGCATCCCTCCCCTCAAGCTGATTGAGGGGGGCGTGCTGAATAAATCCATCTGGGCCATGATTGGCCAGAATGTGCGCAAGCCCGTGCTGATGCTTGGCGATTTGCAGTCACAGCTCGCCAGCCTGGAAGTGGGGGCAGCTTCCATCCGTCGTATCGCGGCGCGTTATGGCGCCGCAACCCTGATTGAAGCGACCGGGCTTATTCTGGACCAAAGCGAAACCGCCATGCGCGCGGCGATCAGCGCCATGCCCGATGGCACCTATGAATTCGAAGATTTCCTGGATGATGATGGGGTTTCGGGTAATCCAGTGCGCTTGCATGCCTCCGTCTCCATCAAGGGTGATGAGATTGAGGTTGATTTGCATGGCTGCGCGGATCAGCAGCGCGGGCCGATCAATTGCACCCCGGCCATGTCGAATTGCGCGGTCTATTACGCCATCATCGCGGCGACTGATGGCGCCATGCCAGCCAATGCCGGCTGCTATCGGCCCATTCGCATTCGCCACCGCGAAGGTAGCGTTACATCCTGCCGTGCCCCGGCATCTGTCGCGCATCGCGTCGCGGTGTCGCATCGCTTGGCCAATGTGATGTTTGGCTGTCTGCATCAGGCGCTGCCGGACCGTATGCCTGCGGCTTATTATGGCGGTTCCTATGTTGCCACCTTCCAGACGGAAGCCGCCGATGGCGGGCGTGAAGTGCTGGTGGAAATCGAAATCGGCGGTACCGGGGCCAATCCTTCCAAGGATGGCGTGAATGCCTGGTCATTTGGCATGCATAACAACAGCAATATTCCGATCGAAATGATCGAAAGCCAGATGCCGCTTACCATCACGCATTATGGCCTGAAGCCCGGCTCGGGCGGTGATGGGCAATGGCGCGGTGGGCTTGGCCTGATACGCGAATGGCGCGTTGATAGCCCGGCCGGCATATTCACCGCCAATATGGATCGCTTCCGCTTTCCGCCCTATGGCTTGGCAGGCGGCAAGCCCGGCAGTCTCGGGCGTTTGGTGCGCATTCGCGATGGCGTGGAAACACCCATCGCGCCAAAAAGCGATGCGGTGCGGCTGCTACAGGGCGATATCGTCAGGCTGGAAACTTCCGGCGGTGGTGGCTTTGGCGAACCAGCCCTGCGGCCAAAGGAAGCGCGGGATAATGACCGCGTCTTGGGTTACAGCCCAGGCTGAAGGATCCCTATTGCAGCGGGGCGGCCTGCGCTAGGCTTACCACGACGGAGGAAGACCCAATGACATTGCCCCTGCTGTTCACGCCTTGGACCAAACGCGGCGTAACTCTCAAGAACCGCGTCGTTGTCGCGCCCATGCATCAATACGCTGCGGATCGCGGCTTCATCACCGATTGGCATTTGATGAATGCCGGCCGCTTCGCCGCCGGTGGTGCCGGTATGGTGATGGTGGAAAGCACCAAGGTGGAACGGCGCGGCTGCGGCACTTTGGGCGATACGGGGCTGTGGGATGACGCCTTCATTCCCGGCATGAAGCGTCTGGCGGATCTCATCCGAGCGAATGCTTCAGTGCCTGCGATCCAGATCGGTCATTCAGGGCGCAAGGCGCGGCGTTTTCGTCCCTGGGAAGGCGGCGCACCCTTGGTGCAAAGCCCCGAGATCAAGGATTGGGCAGATTGGGAATTGGTCGCCCCCAGCGCCGAGATTGGCGATGCCGGTGACCCGATGCCGCGCGCGCTGACGCGTGATGAAATCCCGCAAGTCATCCAACATTGGGCCGATGCGGCTCGGCGGGCGGATGCGGCGGGTTTCGATGTTTTGGAAATTCACGCCGCTCATGGCTATTTGATTCATCAATTCCTCTCACCCTCCGCCAATCGCCGCAATGATGATTATGGCGGATCGGAATTGAATCGCATGCGCTTCGCGCTTGAAGTTGTTGAAGCCATTCGCGCCATTTGGCCGGCGCAAAAGCCGCTATTTATGCGGTTTTCCGTGGAAGATGATTCAGGCTGGGATGTTGAACAAAGCATCCGGCTTGCCCGGCTTGTCGGCGCCAAGGGTGTGGACGTGATTGATTGCTCCTCCGGCGGTATTTCCGGCGGCCCACCGAAAGCGGCGCGCCCGGGCTATGGCTATCAGGTGCCCTATGCCCGTCGGCTACGCCATGAAGGCAATATCGCGACCATGGCGGTTGGCTTGATTGTCCATGCCGATCAGGCGGAAGGCATTCTGCAAGCGGGCGACGCGGACCTTGTCGCGATCGGGCGCGAAATTCTCTACAATCCCAATTGGCCGACAGATGCCGCACGCAAACTTGGGGTAGAAGATGCTTTTGCTGCCATGCCGCCCGCGCAGAGCTATTGGCTGGATAAGCGCGCGCGTTCCGTGAAGGATATGGAACCTTCCACCTATCGCCGGGGTCTGCATCAATCCTGACGACACCATAGGTATCAGCATGGGCGGCGGCCTGATCCTGGCGCTGTTTCTTTTGGCGGGGGCGCAGACCCTGGCCACCATGGCGGTGTACACACTGCCCGTGCTGATTGCCTATGCCGCGCCTGATTATGGCATGCCGCGCGCCAGTATCGGGTATCAGGTCGGTCTGGTGTATTTTTGCGC
>JBDKIR010000296.1:0-14369 GCA_039797035.1 Pseudomonadota bacterium
TGGCCCGCGCGTGATCGCGGTGAGTTCGGCGTTGTAGGTCCGATAGACGGCCTCAATCCCTGTCACACCAGCCGCCGTCAGCCGTGCTGCATGCTTGGCGTGATAGGCTTCGGCAGCAGCGCGATTGCGGAATAGATAAATGCCGCCAGAACGCCCAGCTTCCTTATCCTCGGTCCAGATTTTCCAAAGCAGATCAGGTTCTGCGGCGATGTCTTCCGCCAGCGCACGCAACGCACGGACCTGTTCTTCCCCGCCCGGTTTGCGGGCGGGGAAGTCGAAGATCACCAGAGTCTGGCTATCAGGCGCTGGCGACAAGTTTCTGCGTCTGCTCACCAAGCCCGGCAATGCCAAGCTTCATGGTTTGGCCGGCCTTCAGGAAGACCGGTGCGGGCTTCTTGCCGAGGCCAACGCCCGGCGGTGTGCCGGTGAAGATCACGTCGCCGGGATTGAGCGTGATGCATTGGCTGACATAGGAAACCACCTGCTTCACGCCGAAGATCATGGTCTTGGTGGAACCATTCTGTTCGCGCACGCCATCCACATCGCAATACATGGCAAGGTTCTGCGGATCAGGGATTTCATCCTTGGTCACCAGCCAGGGGCCCAGCGGGCCGAAGGTGTCAAACCCCTTGCCCTTGTCCCAGGCGCCGCCGCGTTCGGCCTGCCATTCACGCTCGGACACGTCATTGCCCACCGCGTAGCCGGCCACATAATCCAGCGCCTGTTCTTCCGAGACATATTTGGCGCGCGTGCCGATGATGATGCACAGCTCCACCTCATAATCGGTTTTCACCGACCCGCGCGGAATCACGACATCATCATTCGGCCCATTCAGCGCATTGAGCGATTTCAGGAAGACAATCGGCTCCTTCGGGATGGGGGAACCCGTTTCCGCCGCATGGTCGGCATAATTCAGCCCGATGCAGATCAGGTTCTTCATGCCCGTCACCGGCGGGCCAAGGCGCGGATTGCCGGCCACCTTGGGCAGGCTATTCACATCCACCGCGGCAATCTTCGCCAGCGCGGCGGGGGAAAGCACATCGCCCGTGATATCCGGAATCACGCCCGAAAGGTCACGAATGGCGCCGCTGGCATCCAGAATGCCGGGCTTTTCCTGCCCCGAAGGACCGTAACGCAAAAGCTTCATTTAAGCCTCCCTCAATTGGAACGACGGGCACGGACATGCCCGAAAAGCGCAAGTCCAACCGCGCCAAAGGTTAGCGCCTGGATGCTGTTGACCGGCAAGGTCACCGCACCCGCGGCAAGCAGTAGCGCAATCAGCATGGCGATCGATCCCAGCATCATATAGGCGGGCATCGCCATATCCTCGTTCATGCCGGCAAGCACCACGGCACCCATGGCACCCATCATCGGCACGGCAAATTCACTGGCCATTTCATTCTCCTGCAGGAAGACCGGGACGGCTTCCTACAATGTCCAGCCGCCGTCAATGACAATGGCCTGGCCGGTGACGAAGGCGGCCTCATCCGAGGCCAAATAAACCACCAGCGCCGCCATTTCCGGCGCGGTGGCCAGCCTTCCCATGGCCTGCCGCGCCACGAAGGCCGCCCGCGCCGCTTCCACCGACCCGGCCGTGGCAGCATTGGCCGCGATCCGGTCATGCAAGGACGGGGTATCCACCGTGCCGGGGCAAAGGCAATTGCAGCGTATGCCGCGCGCCACATATTCGGTGGCGATCGATTTGGTCATGCCGATGACGGCAGCCTTGGTGGTGCCATACAAAAACCGGTTGGGCGCGCCTTTCACCGAAGAACAGGCGGAAGACATATTGACTATGCTGCCCCCGCCCGCGGTCAACATGCCTGGAATAAAGGCCTGAGAGACCTTCCACATCGCCCGGACATTCAAGGCGAAGCCGAAATCCCAATCCGCATCGGTGCAGGTCAGCACATCATTCTGATGCACAAAGCCGGCGCAATTGAACAGAATATCGGTCTGGCCCGCGGCGGCCGCGGCGGCGGCAACGGCAGCATCATCCAGGACATCCAGGGGCGCGGTTCGGATATTGGGGTGTGCCAGATCCGCCAAAAGCGCCGCGTTACGGTCCGTGGCGGTGACCATGGCACCCTCGGCCGCCATGGCCAGGGCCGTGGCACGACCAATCCCCTGGCCTGCGGCCGTTACAAAGCAGCGTTTGCCCGCCAATCTACCCGCCATGCGCCTTCCCCCCAGGATGATGACCTAAGCCCCAAGGCTCGGTCTTTTGCGCCTTGGCTGTCAAACCTGCGGGAGGCTGGATGGGGTGTTTGGCGAGTCGCAGCTGTTGCAAGTAGCGCTGCTTATCTGATGGGGGCAAATGAAATGAAAAATACTTTTCATTCTGCTGTAATTCACGCAAGATTGGATTCTTGTTTCCGAAAATACGAAATATTACTCACGATGATGAAACTGCATGTCGTGCAATACCGCGGAATTCATCAAGAAATTTTTCTATTCATAGAATTTCATGTTCTTTTTTGACAGTAGGCACGGCATCACAAAAATGTGAAAATCACTAACTTAGCCATAACCGAATTGTTATGGACAGGTCACGATTGTCATCTGGTATGGACCGCGTGAGGCAGATCACTCACGCCAATATGGCGTTAGATCTCGGAGGAAACGCCCATGACCACGTGTCGCCAAAAGGCGATCGTGACGGATCGGCAAAGGCAGTATCGGGCTCTGGCAGGCTGTGCCTTGGCCCCGGCGCGCAGGGGGCTGCGCGCATGAATGCTTCGGTCGTGATTGCCGATGATGATGCGGATTTGGCGGAAGCGCTGGCGGAATATCTCCGTCCCTACGGGTTTGCCATACGCATCGTGGGCGATGGCGCCGCGCTATGTGCGGCCTTGCAGGATCAGCCCGCCGATTTGGTCTTGCTTGATATCAATATGCCTGGCGAAGATGGGCTGAGCCTGGCGCGCCGCATTCGGGCCGGTGGCTTTGGGGATCCGGCGATTATCATGCTGACTGGTGCCGTGGATGTGGTGGATCGGGTCGTCGGGCTTGAAATCGGCGCTGATGACTACATCGCCAAGCCCTGTGATCCCCGGGAATTGCGCGCCCGCATGCGGGCGGTGCTGCGCCGCCACCAATCCCCACCCGCGCCGCGCGATCCGCCCCAGCAAATTGCGATGGGTCATAAATTCCTGGATCTGGAAGGCCGTTGCCTGATCGGACCGGGGGAGGAGAGGCAGCCGCTCCATGCCGGGGAATTCGCCCTGCTGGCGACCTTTGCCACCAGGCCGGGCCGCGTGCTGACGCGGGAAATGCTACTGGATTTGGCACACCCCCATGGGGAGGAAGCCTTTGATCGTTCAATCGATGTGCGCATTGCGCGGATCCGCCGCAAGTTGGAACAAGAACCGCAAAAGCCAACCATCATTCGCACCGTAAGGGGGGTTGGCTATGTCTTCGATCCGAAAACTGCCTTCTAGGCCGGCAACCCTGGCGCCGGATCTGCCGCCTTTTGCGGATGATCACGTCATGCGCAGCATCCTGGATGCCATGCCCATGCGGGTTTCCTATTTTGATCCGCAGCGACGTTTTCGTTACAATAACAGAGAATTCTACAACTTCATGCGTCTGACGCCGGAAGAAACACTGGGGCGCACTGTGGCGCAGGTGGTGGGGCGGAAGGCTTCCTTGGAAACCCGCCCGCAGGTGGAAGCGGTACGCCGCGGTGAAACAACCCGTACCCAAAGCTGGCGTTACTACGAAGGCATCGGGCGTCGCTTCGTGGAAAGCGTCTTCATGCCCTTATTCCATCCCGATGGCAGTCTGGATGGCTACTTCGCCTTGGTGCGTGACCTGACCGAGGTTGAACAGCAAAAGGAGGAAGCGCTACGCCGCAGCCAGTATCTGGTGGGCGTTTTGGGTGAAATCGACGACGCTGTCAGCATTTTTGATGCGGATATGCGCCTGATCATGTGTAATGCCGGTTATATGGAGATGCTGGGCTACCCGGCCGAACTCAATGTACCGGGGACGGAATTGGCAAGCTTTGTGCGCCATCGCCTGGAACGCGGCATTTTTCATGGCAGCGAAAATGCCAATCAGCCATTGGAAAAAATGGTCGCGGATCGGGTCAATCTGCAGCGCAATCTCAAGACAGCGATCAATGAGATATGGCATCACGAAGGACGATGGCTGGAAATCCGCCGCCGCCGTCTGCCAGATGGGTCGCTGTTGTCTACCCAAACCGATATCACCGCCAAGTATGAGGCTGAGCGCGCCAGACGCGATCAACGCGCGGCCTTGCGCCGCCTGGAACAGATGGAAGCATCATCCATTCTGTTGGCTGGCGTCGGGCATGAAATCAATAATCCCTTGGCCGCAATTATCGCCCAGGCCGGGCTTTTGGCGCGGAATGCGGAAGGGACCGATCTGGGCCGCCGCCTTGATATGATACGCGAGGCCGCGGAACGCTGCGGTAAGATTGTGCATAGCCTGATGCGGGGCGTGCGCCGCCGCGAACAGCGCTATGAAGCGGTGGATATTCCAGCCATGCTCCAGCTTGCCTTGGATTTGGCCTGGAATGGCACGACACCCTTCGGCCTGAACATCACCACACATATTGCTGCCAATTTGCCGAAGCCCTTCGGCGATCCGGAACAGATCGCGCATATCATGTCCAATCTGGTGTCGAATGCGACCCAGGCTTTGGAATCGGCAGATCTGCAACGGCCAAAAATGCTGTGTATCAGTGCCGAAATTGTCGATACTGATATTGTGATACGCGTGGTCGATAATGGCCCGGGCATAGCGCCAGAAATCAAGGAACGTATCTTCGACCCCTTCTTCAGTACCAAGCCGCCTGAAAAAGGCACGGGCGTTGGCCTTGCGCTCTGTCGCGCCTTGGCGCGCGCCCATGGTGGTTCCCTGGTCGTCGAGGATACGCCGGGCGGGGGCGCTACCTTTGTCTTGCGCTTACCTCTGAGCGGCTAGAGCAGATCACGTTCAGATGGAATCATCTGAACGTGTGAAGATGCTCGAAAAACAACGAACTAGATCGGGTTGCGTGAAGCCATGTGAACGTAACACGTTCTAGCCTGCTGGCCTCAATCCTGCGCCATCACCTTGACGTAGCTGCCGGGCGCATCTTCCAGCGCGTTCTGCGGTACGCGGGCGGGCACCATGGTTTTATCCTGCCCTGAGACCCAGCGTTGCCAATCCGGCCACCAGGAACCGGCGAGCTCCGTGGAGCCTTTGAACCAGGCCTCTGGATCCGCCGGCAGGTCATTATTCACCCAATGGCTGTATTTGCCGGCATCTGGTGGATTGACCACCCCGGCAATATGGCCCGATGCCGCGAGGACAAAGCGAATATCGCCAGTATAGGTTTGCGTGGCGCGATAGGTGGAAGCCCAGGGCGCGATATGGTCTTCCCGGGTGGAGAGAATATAGGTGGGCAGCTTGATCTTGCGGAGGTCCAGCTTCACCCCGAGCAATTCCACACCGCCGGGCTTGATGAGATCATTCTGCTGGTACATGCGCCGCAGATAGAAGGAATGCATCCGCGCCGGCATGCGCGTTGAATCATCATTCCAATACAAAAGATCGAAGGGGAAGGGTTCCTGCCCCATCAGATAGTTATTCACGACGAATGACCAGATCAGATCATTGGCGCGCAGCATATTGAAGGTGGTTGCCATTTCGCGGCCTTCCAGGAAGCCGCGCTTTTGCATTTTTTCTTCCAGAACCTTCAGCTGTTCTTCATCGATGAAGACCCCAAGTTCACCCGCTTCGGTAAAATCCACCATGGTGGTGAAGAAGGTAGCGGATTTGATGCGCGTATCACGCTTGACCGCCATATGCGCGAGGGTCGCTGAAAGCAGCGTGCCGCCCAGGCAATAGCCAATGGCATTCACCGATTTTTCGCCGGTTGCCTTTTCAATGGCATCCAGCGCCGCATAAGGCCCTTCGAGCATATAATCATCGAAGCCCTTTTCCGCGAGCTTCTCATTCGGATTGACCCAGGAGACGACGAAGACCGTATGCCCCTGATCCACCGCCCAGCGGATGAAGGAATTTTTTGGGCGCAGATCCAGGATGTAGAATTTATTGATCCAGGGCGGCAGGATCAGCAGCGGGCGCTTGAGAACCTTTTCCGTTGTTGGCGTGTATTGGATCAACTGCATCAGATCATTCTGGAAAATGACCTTGCCCGGGGTGACTGCGATGTTTTCACCAACCTTGAACTTGGTTTCATCCGTCATGCGAATGCGCAGATTGCCATGGCCGCGTTCCAGATCGGCCAGCAGATTGGAAAGCCCTTTCAGCAGATTCTCGCCGCCGGTCTCCGCGGTCCGCCGCAGCACCTCGGGGTTGGTCATGACGAAATTCGTCGGGCTCATCGCATCAACGAATTGCCGCGTATAGAAATCGACCTTTTGCGATGTCTTGTTGTCCAGGCCTTCGGCGTCCTGAACCATATGCTGGAAATAGCGGGCCGAGAGCAGATAGGTCTGGCGGATGAAGTCGAACACTTCATTGTCGCGCCAGGCTTCGTCCTTGAAGCGCTTGTCCTTGGAATCTTCAGTGATTACCGCAGGTGCCGCTTCGCCCATCATGCGCCGCGCGGTATTCTGCCAGAGCGTCAGGTAATCCTGCCAAAACCCGATCTGGGCCTGCACCAGACGCCCCGGATTCGCCATGAGCCGCGCGGTCATATCGAGGAAGGCAGTGCCGATATTGAAGGGGTCCGGCTCAGCGGGATTATCCGACTGGCGCTTCAGGAAATCCGCGACAATGCGCTGGCTGCGCTCGGCCACATCGGCCATGGTGCGGCTGACCAGGGCCGGGTCGGGCAGGCGGAAGGAAGGCGGATCGGGTTCGGCCATAACGGATTCCTGGCTTGTCATTCCCAGATGCTTCGCGTCGGGGTTGATTCAGGCTACCCCTTTTGGGATGGGAAACCTCATGAATCTTCGGCAACGCAGCATAGGAATTGCCCCCCACCCTAGGTGGCAGGCCCCCGCCAATCAAGCGCGACGTTATGCTTGGCTTGGATTCCTGCTGCTGGCGGGCTGTTCGACCGAACCGGGGCAGAATTTTGCGAAATTCTGGGACCGCGCTTGGGGGCCAGCCACGGAAGGCCGCCCCGCCCCACCAGGCGCCGATGGCCCCTATCCCAACCTGGGTACGGTGCCGCCACGGCCCACCACGCCTGATCTTGCCTCGCGGGAGGCGCTGACCAGCTCCCTCGCGACCCAGCGCCAGGCCAGCCGGGAGCCGCTGAGCCCGCCCCCGGCGCGCCAAGCCCCGCCCGGCGCCCCGGCGGCAGCTATCATTCCACCAGCGCCTGCCCTCCTGCCTGGGGGGGCAGGGGCGGGGGCGCCGGCCGATGCCGCAACCGCTTTGCCGGAACCCGCTGGCATCCCCGCGCTGCCGGATTTGGCACCCAGCCCGGTGCCTGCCCCCTTGGGTGCCCCCCCTCCACCGGCAGTTTTGCGTGAAGTGCCTCGCAGACCATGACGTGCTGGGCTATAAGCGCCGCCTTTACGTAACGGACCCAAAGCCATGACCGAGGATTTTCATCGTATCCGGCGCCTCCCGCCCTATGTCTTTGCCGAAGTGAACGCGGCGAAGGCCAAGGCGCGTGCGGCGGCAGAGGATGTGGTCGATCTTGGCATGGGCAACCCCGATAGCCCGACGCCGCCCCATATCGTGGCCAAGCTGATTGAAGCGGTGCAGGACCCGCGCACGCATCGCTATTCCATGTCCAAGGGTATTCCTGGGCTGCGCAAGGCCTTGGCGGGCTATTACGCGCGGCGTTTCGGCGTGAAGCTTGATCCGGAAACCGAAGTGGTGGCGACGCTGGGTTCGAAGGAAGGCCTTGCCAATCTGGCGCAGGCCATTGCCAGCCCAGGCGATACGATTCTGGTGCCCAATCCTTCCTATCCCATTCACCAATTCGGCTTCATCATCGCCGGCGCTTCTGTGCGCAGCATTCCCTATACGCCAGATGATTCCATGCTATCGGCGATTGACCGCGCCGTGCGGCATTCCGTGCCGAAGCCAACGGCGGTGATTGTCAATTTCCCGTCCAATCCGACCGCGCTGGTCGCGCCGATTGAATTCTACCGCGAACTTGTTGCGCTTTGCCGCAAGCATGAATTGTTCATCCTGTCTGATCTTGCCTATGCCGAGCTTTACTTCGGCGACACGCCACCCCCTTCGGTGCTGGAAGTGGAAGGGGCGAAGGACATCACGGTGGAATTCACCTCCATGTCCAAAACCTACAATATGCCGGGCTGGCGGATGGGGTTCGCGGCAGGGAATCCGCGCCTGATCGCGGCGCTTGCGCGGGTGAAATCCTATCTTGATTACGGTGCCTTTACGCCGATTCAGGTGGCGGCGACGGCGGCGCTGAATGGCCCGCAGGATTGCATCGAGGAAATGCGCGTTCTGTACAAGGACCGCCGCGAAGTGCTGGTGAAGGGCCTGCATGCCGCGGGCTGGGATGTGCCAGCGCCGGAGGCTTCCATGTTCCTTTGGGCGCCGATCCCTGAGCGTTTCCGGCATTTGGGCTCGGTCGGGTTTTCCAAGCTGTTGCTGGAAAAAGCCAAGGTCGCGGTGGCACCTGGCCTTGGCTTTGGTGAGCACGGCGATGAACATGTGCGCATTGCGCTGGTGGAAAATAACCACCGCATTCGTCAGGCGCTGCGCGGCATCAAAACCTTCCTGGGTGGTGACAATGCCGCGCCCCAGGATGCTGCTACTGAAATGGTGAATGCATGACCCGCCCCCTAGCGATTGCGGTTGCCGGCCTTGGAACGGTTGGCGCCGGTGTGGTGAAATTGCTGCGCGCCAATGCGGATATCATTGCCGCGCGCGCGGGCAGGCCGATTGCCATCACCGCCGTATCCGCGCGGGATCGTAACCGCGACCGTGGCATCAGCCTTTCCGGGCTGCGCTGGTATGACGACCCCGTGGCACTCGCCGCCGATCCGCAAGTGGATGTGGTGGTGGAATGCATCGGCGGTTCTGAAGGTTCCGCGCGTGACTTGGTGCAGGCGGCGATTGCCGCGGGCAAACATGTGGTGACAGCGAATAAGGCGCTGCTCGCGGTGCATGGTGCGGCGTTGGCCAATGCGGCCGAAGCGCGGGGCGTGGCGCTTGCCTTTGAAGCTTCGGTAGCTGGTGGGATTCCAGCGATCAAGGCGCTGCGTGAAGGGCTTGCTGCCAACCGCATCCAGCGTGTTGCGGGCATTCTGAACGGCACCTGCAATTACATCCTGACCGTGATGCGCGAACAGAAGCGCGAATTCGCCGAAGTGCTCGCTGAAGCGCAGAAGCTTGGCTATGCGGAAGCCGATCCATCCTTTGATATTGATGGCATTGATGCGGCGCATAAGCTGGCAATCCTGGCGGCATTGGCTTTTGGCCGGCCGGTGGATTTCGGCGCGGTGCATGTGGAAGGCATCCGTGAAGTCTCCGCGCTTGATATCGCGCTGGCTGAGGAGCTTGGCTATCGCATCAAGCTGCTGGGCATTGCGCGGCGTGAGGATGGTGGCATCGCAACCCGCGTGCATCCTTGCATGGTGCCGATCTCAGCCCCGATCGCGCGCGTGGATGGCGTGTTCAACGCCGTGGTGGCGGAAGGTGATTTCGTCGGCCGCGTCATGATGGAAGGCCGCGGCGCCGGGGAAGGGCCAACTGCCTCTGCCGTGGTGGCCGATGTGATCGATATCGCGCGAGGGCGCTTTACGCCGGTTTGGGGTGCGGCTTCCTCCGCGCTCAAGCCCGAAGCATCATTGCCGATGGAAAGGCATATGGGCGCCTATTATCTCCGTCTGATGGTCGTGGATCGCCCCGGCGTGATTGCTGATGTCACGGGTGTTTTGCGTGACCATGCGATCAGCCTGGAATCCATGCTGCAACGCGGCCGTGCGCCGGGTGAGGCTGTGCCCGTGGTGCTGACCACGCATGAAACGAGCGAGGCTTCCGTGCGCGCGGCGCTGAAGCGCATTGCGGAATTGAATACCGTGATGGAAAAGCCGGCGCTGATCCGGATTGAGGCGCTTTAGGCCGCAGGTTCGGCCGGTACTGATTGGCCGAAATAGAGTGTATGGCCCTGATCGTCCTGGAGTATGAATTCCAGCATGCCCCAAGGGGTGTGATGCACCGGGCGCGTCAGGGTGACACCCTTCGTTTCAATGGCGGCGGCCAGGGCATGTGCATCATCGGTTTCGAAATAAAGATGCAAATGCTCCCCCGCCGCGACATAAGGGATTGAAGGATCGGGTTGATCCACGCGCTTCAGATGGATGCGCTGTCGGCCCGCGCTCAAGCCTGCGTAGAAATCCTGATAGTGAAAATCCAGCGTGAGGCCGAGGATTTCCGTATAGAAGCGGATGCTGCGCGCCAAATCAGTTGTGCGTAATTGCGCCGCAGCACTCCGCGGATACATGGGGTCAGCCGCCCGCGAGGGAGGCCTTGTGGCGCGCCGAAAGCTGCACGTAATTCTTCGCTGTGCGATCAAAGCCCGCGCGTTGTTCTTCAGTCAGCACCCTGACCAGCTTGGCGGGATTGCCCATCCAAAGCTCCATGGTGCCGATGCGCTTGCCAGGCGGCAGCACGGAACCCGCGGCAATCACGCCGCCTTCTTCAATCACCGCGCCATCCAGCACGGTGGCACCCATGCCGACAAAGGCGCGATCCATCAGCGTGCAGGCATGCACAATGGCAGCATGGCCCACTGTAACATCATCGCCGATGATGGTGGGTTCGCGCCCGGCATTCACATGCACAATCGTGCCATCCTGGATATTCACGCGCTTGCCGATGGTGATGAAATTGGAATCGCCACGCAGCACGCAATGATACCAGATATTGGATTGCTCCCCGATCGTGACATTGCCGATGACAGCAGCGGTCGGTGCAATGAAGGCGCTGTCATGCACCTTGGGCCAGATGCCTTCAAACACGTAAAGCGGGCCATGATTGGTTGGTTTCTGCATATCCATGGTCTTACCCCTTACGCCGCTTTCGGCAGATCAGCGGCGACCGGCACGCCGAGCATGAGGCCGAGATTCTGCACCGCCGCCCCCGAAGCGCCCTTGCCCAGATTGTCATAGCGCGCGACCAGCACGGCCTGGCCGCGCTTTTCATTGCCATAGACACGGATTTCAAGACCATTCGTGCCGTTCAGCGCCTGCGGTTCCAGCTTGCCATTGGCGTCCGCTGTCACCACGCGCACCACATCGCTGCCGGCATAGCGTTTGGTCAGTACCGCTTCCAAATCCCCTGGCGTCACGCTGCCTTTCAGCAGATCAAGGTGCAGCGGGATGGAATCGATCATGCCCTGCGCGTAATCCGCAACCGAAGGCACAAAAATCGGCCGACGTGTGAGGCCGGTATATTTCTGCATCTCCGCGACATGCTTGTGTTCGAGACCAAGGCCGTAAAGCTCAAAATCCGGTGCGGTCCGCGCATCATAGGCCGCGATCATGGATTTGCCGCCACCCGAATAGCCGGAAACGGCATTCACCGTCACAGGGAAATCCGGCGCCATGATGCCGGCATCAATCAGCGGGCGCAGCATCAGAATGGCGCCGGTTGGATAGCAGCCAGGGTTGGAAACGCGCGTGGCCGCGGCAATGGCAGCGCCTTGATCGGCTGTGAGTTCCGCCAGGCCATAGACCCAATTGGGATCGACGCGATGCGCGGTTGACGCATCCAACAGCTTTGGTGCCTGTGCGCCGAGCGAAGCGGCGAGGGCAGCACTTTCCTTCGCGGCATCATCCGGCAGGCAGAGAATGACCAGATCAACGCTGGCCATCATCTCACGCCGGGCATTGGCATCCTTGCGATGTTCGGCCGCGATGGAACGCAATTCAACATGCGGATTGGCGGCAATACGGTCACGGATTTGCAGGCCTGTGGTGCCGGCTTCACCATCAATGAAAATCTTCGCAGTCTTGGCCATGATACGCTCTCCTATAGGGGCCGCATTGCGGCGCTAAAACGGTCCAAATGCAAGAGGGGCGGGCCCTTGCGGACCCGCCCCCCAGATGAAAATCCCAGTATGGGACCGGCGCGCGACGCCGGTCCGCTGGCGTCAGCGCTTGGAGAACTGGAAGGAACGTCGTGCCTTCGCCTTGCCGTATTTCTTGCGTTCCACCACGCGCGGGTCGCGCGTCAGGAAGCCGGCCTTCTTCAGGATGGAGCGCAGATCCGGTTCGAAATTGCACAGCGCGCGGCTGATGCCATGACGCACCGCGCCCGCCTGACCGGACAAGCCACCACCGACGACCGAGCAGATGACATCGAATTGCTGATAGCGATCCGCCACCAGGAAGGGCTGGGTGATCAGCATGCGCAGCACCGGGCGCGCGAAATACTTCGCTGCCGGGTTGTCATTGATGGTGATCTGGCCCTTGCCCGGCTTGATCCAGACGCGGGCGACCGCATCCTTGCGCCGGCCCGTTGCATAGGAACGGCCCTGCGCATCGCGCTTGGGTTCCCGCTTGATCGCCGCTTCGGCCGTGGCGGCAGGGGTGCCGGCCACGATTTCCTTGAGGTCCGCGAGGGTTCGTGTATCGCCGCTCATCGCCTCAGGCCACCTTCTTCACAGCGAGGGAATTCTTCCGGTTCAGCGCCGCCACATCAAGTGCCACAGGCTGCTGACCCGCATGGGGGTGTTCCGCACCGGCATAGACATGCAGGTTGCGCATCTGCTGACGACCCAGGGGGCCGCGCGTGATCATGCGCTCAACGGCTTTTTCGATAACCCGTTCGGGGTAGCGGCCTTCCATCCGTTCACGGATGGTGCGCCCCTTGATGCCACCGGGATAGCCCGTGTGCCAGTAGAACACGCTCTGTTCCGCCTTGGCGCCTGTCACGCGCACTTTCTGCGCATTGATGATCACGACATGGTCGCCGCAATCAACATGCGGGGTGAATTGCGGCTTGTGCTTGCCGCGAAGGCGATTAGCAACCAGGGAGGCGAGGCGGCCGAGCACGAGCCCATCCGCATCAATCAACACCCAGTTCTTCTTCACCTCCGCCGGCTTCAGCGAGCGGGTTTGTGTGGTGATCATGGTGCTTCCAAAAAGAAATCGTCAAAGACCGAGGGCTTATCCGGGCAAGGCCCCTGAAAGTCAAGTGCCAAGCTGGTTTTTGTGCTGTGGTATTATGATACCACAAACATGAGTCAGCCCTACCCTTTGGCCCGGGCTGGTGCTTATCTGGGCGGAAATTCAGCCCCTGCGCGGAAGAGATGACCGATGAGCGATACACCCCATGGCCTTGGCCGCAATACCTCCAACTACGGGGATCGCGACTTCGCGCTCTATCTCCGGCGGTCCTTCGCCAAATCCATGGGCTATTCGCAGCGCATGCTGGACAAGCCCGTGGTCGGCATTGCCGATACGGCGAGCGACTATAATAACTGCCACCGCACGGTGCCGGAGTTGATCGAAGCCGTGCGCCGTGGCGTGCTTTCCGAAGGTGCCCTGCCCTTGGGCTTCCCGACGGTCAGCCTGTGTGAGCCATCGCTCAACCCCTGTTCCATGCATTACCGGAACCTGATGGCGCTGGATACGGAAGCGATGCTTTCCGCCCAGCCCATGGATGCGGCAGTGCTGGTGGGTGGCTGCGACAAGACCGTGCCGGCGCAGCTTATGGCGGCGATTTCGGCCGATATTCCGGCGGTGATGTTGGTGACCGGCCCCATGCTGGCGCAGGCTTTTGAAGGTGAACGGCTTTCCGCCTGCACCGATTGCCGACGCTATTGGGCGCGCTATCGCGCTGGGGAAGTGAGTGCGGAGCGGATCGGCGAATTGGAAGGCAAGCTTGCCACCACCGCCGGCACCTGCGGCGTCATGGGCACCGCTTCCACCATGGCCTGCATCGCGGCAACCCTTGGCTTCATGCCGCTTGCCGGCGCCAGCGCCCCCGCCGTGCATGCGGACCGGTTGCGCATTGCCGAGGAAGCCGGCGCGCAGGCGGTGCGGCTGATCAAGCACCCAATCCTGCCCAGCCAGATGATGACGCAGGGCAATCTGGATAATGCCGTGCGCGTGCTGCTGGCCCTTGGTGGTTCCACCAATGCGGTGGTGCATCTGGCCGCCATTGCCGGCCGCGCGGGGCTTTCGTTGGATCTCAAGCGCCTGGATGCGCTGTCTGAGGAAACGCCGGTGCTCGTGGACCTCAAGCCTACCGGCGAGGGTTATATGGAAGATTTCCACGCCGCCGGCGGCATGCGCGCGCTGCTGTGGGAATTGCGTGATCTGCTGGACCTGACCACGATTGATTTGGATGGCGTCAGCCTGGCGGACCGGATTGGCGATGGCAGCCATTTCGTCGATCGGCGCATCATTCGGGCGCGCGCTGAACCAGTTTCCCCGGTTGGTGGCCTT
>JBDKIR010000297.1:0-5596 GCA_039797035.1 Pseudomonadota bacterium
GGCGTGAAGAGCGGGATCTCGAATCCCATGAGGTAGTAGGCAGGGCCTGCCGGGAAATCGAGGTTGGGGTGGATGTTCTTCTTCTCCAGCATCTCAGCCGCGAGGATGCGGCTGATCTCCATCCAGGTCTTGTCGCCCACAACATCTGCCATTTTTTCGGCGTATTTGCGCATCGTCGGCACGCGGCTATCGCCGGATTTATAGACGCGATGGCCAAAGCCCATCACCAGCGCCTTGTGATCGAAGCGGCTTTGGATCCATTCGCGGGCCAGCTTCGGGTCGCCGATTTCCTTCAGCATATGCATCACCGCCTCATTGGCGCCGCCATGCAGCGGGCCCTTGAGCGCGGCGATACCGGCCGCGATCGCACCATGCATATCGGCCCCGGTGGAGGTGACCAGGCGCGACGTATAGGTGGAAGCGTTGAAGGTGTGCTCAGCGTAAAGGATCATCGAAACATCGAAGGACTTCAGCACTTCAGGCTGCGGCACCTTGCCCAGGATCAGATTGAAGGCGTTCTCCGCAAAGCTATGCGCTGGGTTCGGCGCCACTACCGGCAAGCCGCGGGAAGCGCGATAGGCAGCCGCAATCGCCGTTGGGATTTTGGCGAAAAGCCGCTTCGCCTTGCGATACTGGGCCGCCTGGGAAACATCGGCGGTCTCAGGGTCTTCCAAACCCATGAAGGACACGGCGGTGCGGATCGCATCCATAGGGTGCGCATCCTTGGGGAATTCCTTGATCACGCGATGCAGCGCCGGGCTGATCTCACGCTCGGCCGCTGTCTCGGCCTTGAAGGCGGCCAGCTGCTTGGCATTGGGCAATTCGCCTTCCCACAGCAGATAGGCCACTTCCTCAAAGCTGCAATTCTCAGCGAGGTCCTGCACGGCATAACCGCGATAGGTCAGGCTATTCGTCTCCGGCATCACCTTGGAGACAGCGGAGACATCGGCATAGACGCCGACCAGGCCCTTATAGATTTCGGGTTTCGTGGTTTCGTTCATCGGGTTTCTTCCCTTGCTATCTTTGGCTTCGGGCCGGCGCGCCCGGCGCCGGCCCTGCCTTCCTCACTCCAACGTCAGAAGATGCCGGGCTTGCTGTCCAGCAGGCCACCAGCCGGCAGCGCCACATTCAGCGCGCTGAGTTCACCCGCCTTCAGCTTCGCCAGATCCTGCACCGCTTCCAGGAAGCGGTTGGACTCGCGGGCCGAGATGATGCCATCGGTCAGCGTCTGGAATTTGCGGATGTAATCCGCCCGGCCGAAGGGCTTGGCGCCATTCGGGTGGGCATTGGCGACACCCAGCTCATCCACCAGCTTCGAGCCATCCTTGAACAGGATTTCAACGCGCCCACCGAAGGAAAGCTCATTCGGGTCGCGGGAATGGTATTTGCGGGTCCATTCCGCATCTTCCCGCGTTTCGACCTTGTGCCAGAGCCTGACGGTATCGGCCCGGCCCGCCCGCTTCGGCGCGTAGCTGTCCACATGGTGCCAACGGCCATCCTGCAGCGCGACCGCGAAGATATACATGATGGAATGGTCCAGCGTCTCACGGCTCGCCTTCGGGTCCATCTTCTGCGGGTCATTGGCGCCGGTGCCGATCACGTAATGGGTGTGATGGCTGGTATGGATGATGATCTTCTCGATCGCCTCCATATCCTTGATCTGCTCACGCATGCGGAAGGCGAGGTCGATCAGGGCCTGGGATTGGTATTCGGCCGAATGTTCCTTGGTGTAGGAATCAAGGATAGAGCGCTTCGGTTCGCCCGCTTCCGGCAGCGGCACTTCGTAATAGACCGGGCCATAGACATCCTTGCGGTTGGACCGCCCGGACAGCACCCAGGCAATCACACTGTCTTCGCCTTCATAAATCGGCGAAGGCGCGCCTTCACCGCGCATGCAGCGATCCACCGCTTCGACGGCAAGCTTGCCGGCATGGGCCGGGGCATAGGCCTTCCAGGATGAAATCTCGCCCTTGCGGGATTGCCGGAAGGAGACGGAGGTATGCAGCGCCTGCTGGATGGATTGGAACACCACTTCCTGCTTCAGGCCGAGCAGCGTGCCAATGCCGGCAGCCGCCGCCGGGCAAAGATGGGCGATATGGTCCACCTTGTGTTCGTGCAGGCAGATGGCGCGCACCAGATCGATATGCAGCTCATAGCCGGTGGCGAGGCCGCGGATCAGATCGCGCCCGGATTTTTCCATCGCCTGCGCAACCGCCAGGATCGGCGGAATGTTATCGCCAGGGTGGGAGTAATCAGCGGCCAAGAAAGTGTCGTGCATGTCGAGTTCACGCACGGCGGTGCCATTGGCCCAGGCCGCCCATTCCGGGGAAACGGTGGTCGCGGCCTTCACGCCGAATACCTGCGCGCCACCGGCCTTCTTCGCATGGCCAAGCGCCATACCGCGCGCGGAGACGACCGGGCGGCGATTGATGGCGGCGATGGCGACCGAGGCGTTGTCGATCATCCGGTTGATGATCATCTCCTGCACCGGCTTTTCGACGGCGACCTTATCCACGGCGACGCCAGCCATCTTCCAGGCCAATTGGTCTTCGCGCTTCAAGAGCGATTTGGAGGGGTGAACCTTCACGGGGTGCAGTTTCATCTGGGGTATTCTCCCTTGTTGTGACCGGCAGTTTGCCTAATGGGCATCTTCTGCGCCTATCTTGCGCCATCGTCCAATCCAATTGACGTGGCGCGCTGATAGGTTTTCCGTATGGACGAAACCATATTGGATGACCAATGGATTTTCGCCTGATCCGCCGCCTGGGGCATTTTCTGGCCGTGGCCGAAGAAGGTCATTTCGGCCGCGCCGCCGCGCGGCTTGGCATTTCGCAGCCGCCGCTGACCGCGCAAATCCAATTGCTGGAACGCGAATTGGGCGTGAAGCTGCTGGAACGCTCCGGCAAGGGCGCGCGCCCAACGCGAGAGGGGGAAGCGCTGCTGCCACTCGCACGGCGCATCGCTGGCAATGCGGCGGATCTGGAAAGCCTGGCGCGTGAATTGCGCATGGGCCATCACGCGCCGGTTGCCATCGCCTGCGTCACCTCGGCGCTATTCGATTATCTGCCCCCCATCGTACGCGCCATGCAGGCCGCGCGCCCCGAAGCCGCGATTGGCGTGCGGGAGATGGATACGGCCGAGGCTTTGGAAGCACTCCGCCGTGGTGAGGTTGATCTGGCGCTGCTGCGTTCCAACCGCGACCGCGCGCCGATAAGGCTGAGGCCCTTGGGGGAAGACCGGCTCGCGGCCGCCTTGCCGGAAGGCCATCCTATTCTGAGTGGGCCTGATCCCTTGCCGCTATCGGCCCTGGCGGAAGCGCCCATGCTGATGCTGCCGCGCGCGATAAGCCCGGCCTATTCGGATGCCATGACGGCGGCCTGCCATGCGGCCGGCTTCACGCCGCGCGTGGTGCGCGAAGTGGGATCGGCCATGGCGCAGCTTGGCTTCGTCGCGGCGGGATTGGGTGTGGCCTTGGTGTCGGAAGGCATGGCGCGGCTTAATCCGCCGGGTGTGGCCTTCCGGATTCTGGCCGGGCCCATTCGCGGCGTCGGCGTGGCGCTCGCCTGGAATGAAGAGCGGGAGAATGAGGCGACAAGCCTCGCGCTCAGTATCGCCGATACGCATTTTGACCTGCGCGATCAGCGCAAATAGCGCTTTTCGATCTCCCGCATCGCGCCATCACCTTGCAGGGCGAAGATATCGGCGACACTGGCGATGGAACCTTCCACGCCAGCAATGCCGCCATCGGCGATGATGCGCGCAAAGCAATCGCGCATGGCGGCCACTGCCGCCCGAATGGCGTGATTGCCGCAAATGATCAGCCCGACTTTGCCGAGTGCCGCGACATCAGCGAAGGACAGCGCGGGGTAGGAAGTCGGCACCAGCACCAAGGGGACCGCACCCCGCCAGGCGCGGCAAAAGGCCAAAATCTCGTCGGGTGTTTTCTGCTTGCTATGAATTAACACCGCATCCGCGCCCGCTTCGGCATAGGCTTCGCCGCGCTTCAGCGCTTCATCCTGCCCAAGGCCTGCAATCAGCGCTTCCGTGCGGGCAATCACCAGAGGGCCGGCAGCGATGCGCGTGGCTTCGATCTTGCCCTGGAATTCGGGGATCGGGACCAATTCCTGCCGCCCGCCGGGGCGCAGGCTGCTATCTTTCGGGAAGGTCTTGTCTTCCATGACCACCGCCGCCACGCCTGCCGCCGCATAGCGCGGCACCAGATAGGCGACATTCACCGCATTGCCCTGCCCGGTATCGATATCGGCAATCAGCGGCGCGTTTTGCACTTCCACCATGGCGCGCATCGCTGCCAGATGCGTATCCCAGGACAGGATGCTGGCATCGGGCACGGCATGGGCGGCGGAAAGCTCAAACCCACTGCCCCAAATGGCATCGAAACCGGCTTCGGCGGCGAGTTTTGCCGAAATCGCGTTATGCGCCGCCATGGCAAGCGCGGGGCGGGATGGGTCCAGGCGGGCGCGAAGCCGCGCGGCGGGGTTTTCTGACATGCCAGATTCTCACCCCCGCAGGCCACGTAATCAAGCCTGCCCCTGGTCCGATGATGGAGGCTGCATTACCTTCAACGCATCGATATGGGGCGGCGCAGCGGCCCCGGCTTGTCATTGCAGGAGTAAACCATGCCCGCCACCACCCCGTTTGATCGTGTCATTCGCGGCACGCTGGTGTTGCCCGACCAGATTCTGACCGATGGCTGGATTGCGACGCGGGGTGAAACCATTGCCGGCATTGGCCAAGGCCCCTCGCCGGTTGCGACCTCGGTGGAGGATTATGGCACCCGTTACATCATGCCAGGGCTGGTGGATGGGCATATGCATACCTCATCCTCACGCGGGTGGCCGGGGATTGAAGGTGCGTCGAAAAGCGCTGCGGCAGGCGGGGTCACCACCTGTGTTGACATGCCCTATGACGTGCCGCGCCCGGTGACGGATGCCGGTATTTTCAAGGAGAAAGTGGAATATGTGAATCGCCTGTCCCATGTGGATATGGCGCTTTACGGCACGATCCTGAAATCGGGTGGCGTGGATGCCATTGCGGGGCTGGCGGAGGCCGGCGCCTGTTCCTTCAAGCTTTCCACCTATGAATATGACCCGGTGCGCTTCCCGCGCATTGACCACCCGACCATGGTCGCAGCCTTTCGCGAAATCGCCAAGACCGGGCTGATGGTCGCCGTGCATAATGAGGATCAGGAAATCGTCATCCGCCTGACCGAAGAAGCCAAGGCCGCCGGCAATACCTCCCCCATCTGGCATTGCCGCACCCGCCCGCCGCTCTGTGAGACCATGGCGGATCTGGAGATTTTCGAAATTGGGCTTGAGACGGGTGCGCATGTCCATATTGCCCATTCATCACTCGCGCGCGGTTTTGAGATTGCCGAGGTATTCCGCCGCATGGGCGGCAAGGCATCCGGCGAAGCCTGCCTGCAATATCTGTGCATGACGGAAGAAGACATCATCCGGCTGGAAGGCTTCGGCAAATGCAACCCACCCTTCCGCACGGCGGATGAGGTGGAACGCATGTGGGGCGCCTTCGCCAAGGGGCAGATCGCATATGTTTCGACCGATCACGCACCCTGGCC
>JBDKIR010000298.1:0-3479 GCA_039797035.1 Pseudomonadota bacterium
GTTGCGGTTTACCTGCTGCGGCCCTGGCGCCTGGCGCGCCGGCCTTGGCGCATTGCGGGGCTGGAACGCGTGGGCGACCGGCTGTGGTCGCTGACGCTCGAACCCGATGGTCATGCGGGGCTTGCCTATCGCGCCGGACAATTCGCCTGGCTGCGGCTGAATTGCTCGGCCTTTTCGGTGCGGGAGCATCCTTTCTCCATCGCCTCGGTGCCCACGGATGGGAAGGCGCTGCGCTTTCTGATCAAGGAAGTGGGGGATTTCACCCGCCAGATTGGCACGCTGCCGATAGGTGCGCGCGCCTTTGTGGATGGCCCGCATGGCGCGCTGTGCCTGGAAGGCCGGCAGGAGCCCGGCATTTTCATGATCGCCGGCGGGGCAGGATTGGCGCCCATGCTTTCACTATTGCGGGACGCTGCCGCGCGCGGCGAAACCCGCCCCATCACCCTGCTGTATGGCAATCGGCATGAAGGGCAGATCATGGCAGCCGCGGAATTGGCCACGCTGGCGGGGCGCCTGCGGCTCGATCTACGGCATGTGCTGCAGGAACCGCCACCGGGCTGGACAGGCCTTGCCGGCATGATGTCGCCCGCCTTGATCCAGGCCGAAGCCGCACAAGCCGCGCAAGCAGGCTGGGTTTTCCTGCTCTGCGGTCCCGGTCCGATGATCCGTGCCGCGCATCAGGGCCTGGCCGCGCTTGGCGTGCCCCGCCGCCGCATCCTGGAAGAGCGTTTTTCGGTATTTTAGGCGCTGCGCCCGCCTTAATCATGCCCGGCTTTCGCGGCATAAGCGCCCCTGAATCCAATCCAGGGGAATTGTCCCGTGTCGCTCAAGCCGCTCAAGAAAGCCGTGCTGCCCGTTGCCGGGCTTGGCACGCGTTTCCTGCCCGCCACCAAGACCATGGCTAAGGAAATGCTGCCCATCGTGGACAAGCCGCTCATTCAATACGCGGTGGAAGAAGCGCGCGCGGCGGGGATTGAGCAATTCTGCTTCGTGACCGGGCGCGGCAAGACCATGCTGGTTGAGCATTTCGATGTCGCCTACGAACTGGAACGCACCTTGGCGGAACGCGGCAAGGAAAAAGAATTGGCGGCCTTGCGCGCTGATGCGCCGCCGCCTGGGTCCATCATGTCCGTGCGCCAGCAAGTACCGATGGGGTTGGGCCATGCCATTTGGTGCGCCCGCGCCTTTATTGCCGATGATCCTTTTGCCATCCTGCTGCCGGATGATCTGATGCAATGCGAGGTTTCCTGCACGGCACAGCTGGCCGATGCCTATCGCGAAACCGGTGGCAATGTGGTGGCGATTGAGGAAGTGCCGCGGGACCGCGTGAACCGCTACGGTGTGCTGGATGTGGCGGAAGATCGCGGGCGGCTGGTTTCCGTGAAGGGGCTGGTGGAAAAACCGCCGATTGAAAAAGCGCCGTCCAACCTGACGATCATTGGCCGCTATGTGCTGATGCCTGAAGTGATCGGCCATTTGGCGCGCATGGAAAAGGGCGCGGGCGGTGAAGTGCAATTGACCGATGGCATGGCGAAGCTGATCGGCACGCAGCCCTTCCATGGGCTGCGCTATCAGGGCCGCCGCTTTGATTGCGGCGACAAGGCCGGCTTCCTGGAAGCGCAGGTGGCCTTCGCGCTGGCACGGCCCGATCTGGCGCCGGCCATGCGCGATATTTTGAAGCGCTATGCTTAGGATTTAGCTGGGGCGCATGCAGCGCACCAGCTCCGCCACATCCGGCGCATCATCCAGGCGCCAGATCGCATCACGCAGTGCTGTCGCCCCCACCTTGCCCAATAGCGGTTCGGCATTGTCGCGATATTTCGCTTCCAGTTCCGCATCGGAAAGCGGTGCGCCAGGGTCGCCCTTGGGCAGCAACACGGTTTCCGTCAGCTTCGTGCCGTCATCCAACGTAATGGTGACACGTGCCGGGAATTTCGCCGGATAGAGCTTATTCAATTCCGCATCCGGCACCACTTCGGTGCGCGCCAGCACCTGACGGATCAGCGCATCATGCACACGCCCAGGCGCGAATTGGCGCTGAGTCAATTCGCCATCCACTGCGGCGGCGGCGATGCAATAGGGCACCGAAACCCGCGCGCCCATCAGCGTGGTCACATCCTTATTCGAAAAATGTGATTTCACCGTATCATAGGTTTCATTGGTGATGGACACGATCCGCTTCGGGTCGGGTTTGTGCTTGGCCACAATGGCGAGTGTCGCCTGAATGGGCGAATGGCTCGCCAGGATGGACGGGAAATATTTGAAGCCGTTTTGCAGAATTTCCCATTCTGTCCCAAGGCCAGCGGTCAACGCGGCCGCTTTCGGTTCCAGCGAAAACGCCGCCAGATAGCCCTTCGGGTGTTCCAGAATACCGGGCGGGCTGGTCGCACCAAGGGCGGCCATTTGCGCTGACAGAATCCCATTCAACGCGGCCTTGCCGGGGTGGATGGATTTCGTCATGTCGCCGGATTCAAAGAAGGTGTTCAACCCCGCCGCTTGCGTCCCCGCCAGACCCAGCGCGCGCTGCACACCATCCGCATCCAGACCCATGGCATGCGCAGCACCAGCAGCAGCGCCGAAGGTTCCATTGGTCGCGGTGGAATGCCAGAAGCGGTAATGCGTTGGCATCACGGCCATGCCGACACGCACCGCGACTTCATATCCCGCCACGAGCGCCGCCAGCATCGCGCGCCCTGAAAGCCCACGCGCTTCGGCCAAGGCAAGCGCCGTTGGCACCATCACGGAACCCACATGCAACAAGGCGCGCTTGTGTGTGTCATCATTATCGGCGGCGTTGATCAGAATACCATTCGCCAAGGCAGCAAAAGCGGGCTGCACCGCAGCGCCCTTCGTGCCCATGACATGCGCCCCGGGCGCGCCCGGATAAAGTGCCGCGATATCACGCGCGATGCGGGATTTTTCCGCATCTTCCGTCCAGGCCGCCATGGCGCAGCCCAGCGCATCCAATACAAGCCGCGCCGCCTGGCGCCGCACTTCCACCGGCAAGGCATCCGGTTTGATGGCGGCGGTGAATTCCGCAAGGGCGCGCGTGGTCATGCTGTTGCTTCCTTTTGCTGCTTTTCTGGTGAGGCATAGATCAGGCTGTAAAATGTCGGCGCGGCTGTAAAGCCTTGCGTGGCCAAGGCGGCCTGGATCATTTCGGCATTGCTGCCTTCCACCACGATGATGGTGGCGAAAGACCCATCGCCACCCGGCCGCAGCTTTTCTTCCGGGCTCGGGACCGTAACACTGGGATCCGCCCGCCACAGGCGCACCCGCGTGACGCCCGGTTGCGCCAGCAGCGCCCGCAATTGCCCTTCCAGCGCCGCCGGGGGCGCCTCATGCTGTGCCATCAGCGCCAGCAGGCCACCCGCACCAGCCTGCCCTTCATCCAGCGCCGTAGAGCAAATACTGCGCGACATGGTACGGAAATGCGCCATGATGCGCGCGGTCCAATCGGTCGGTTCCGCCAAGCGCTT
>JBDKIR010000299.1:0-2518 GCA_039797035.1 Pseudomonadota bacterium
ACTTCTAGCGGCCCGCGGCCAGCGGGCCTGGTCGCCTTGGCCCCTTCCATTGCGGGGCGCCGCGCCGCCGTGACCTGTTCCGCCCCGCGCAAATAGGCGGCGCGGAAAAGATCCCGCTTGGACCCAAAATAATAATGCAACTGCGCCAGATTGACCCCGGCGGCGAGCGCGATGGCGCGGGTGGAAGCACCGGCAAAGCCATGATCCGCAAAGAGCATCTGCGCCACGTCCAGGATTCGGTCGCGGACGCTGGTCGAGGGATCAAGCGGGGCAAGAAGGCTGGTCATCAGGCTCCAGGCTTTGGTCAATTGACCGATAAACCTCCTTACGAGCGATTCGGCTCGGGGACAATGAAAAAGCCGCGAAATTGACAAATCTCGGCTTGGTTCGTATCAAGTCGATCGACTGATTTAGAAATGCCGCCCTGAACGGTTTGGCAAAGCCCAAGGCGGCCCCATAAAGGGAGGAAGCCGCCGCATGAGCGCAGCACAGGAAATCACCCCATCCCGCTATGTGGATGGCATGGCACCCGCCGCTCGCGCTGAGCGGATTGCCCCCTTGATCGCCGCTGCCGCCGGCCGGATTGAAAAAGACCGCGCCCTGCCGCGCGATTTGCTGGATGCGCTGCATGGTGCGGCGCTGTTCCGGACCCTGCTGCCGCGCGCCTTCCGGGGTGAGGAAGTGCCGCTGCATGAATTTGTGCAAATGCAAATGATCATCGCCCGTGAAGATGCCAGTACCGCCTGGTGCGTCGGCCAGGCTTCCGGGTGTTCCATGGCGGCGGCCTATCTGAAACCCGAAATCGCCTATGAAATCTGGGGCGCTGATCCGCGCGCCGTCCTCGCCTGGGGCATGGGTCCGCAATCACGCGCGGTGGTGGTGGATGGCGGTTACCTGGTGACCGGCAAGTGGCAATTCGCCAGCGGCAGCCGGCACTGCACCTGGCTTGGCGGCCATTGCAAGGTTGTGGAACGCGATGGATCGCTGCGTGCGGATGCGGAAGGCAACCCGATCGAACGCACCATGCTGTTCAAGCGCGAAGTGCCGAAAATCACCGATAATTGGCGGGTGATGGGTCTGCGCGGCACCGGCAGCGATACCTATGAAGTGCAAGACCTTTTCGTGCCGGATGATTACACCGTGCAGCGTGACCTGCCGGAAAATCGTCAGACCGCCGGCACGCTCTATCAATTCACCAGCACGCATGCTTATGCCGGCGGCTTTGCTGGCGTCGCACTGGGCATTTGCCGTGGCATGCTGGACGCCTTCCTGAAACTCGCCATGGAAAAAACCCCGGCCGCCAGCACACGCGGCCTGCGCGATAGCCATGTCATTCAAAGCCTGATCGCCCGTTCCGAAGGGCGCTGGCGTTCGGCGCGCAGCCTTTTGCTGGAAACCCTGCGCGATTGCTGGGAGATGGCGGAGGCCGGCCATGAATTCACGAATGATGAGCGGGTATCGATCCGTCTGGCATCGACCTTCGCCATCCAGACCTCACGCGAAATTGTCGAGCAGATCTATCAGGAAGCCGGCTCAACCGCGATTTTTGAGGATAATCCCTTTGAACGGCGCTTCCGTGACATTCATGCGGTGTCGCAACAGGTGCAGGGGCGTAGCGCGCATTTCGAAGCGGTCGGCCAGCATTTGCTGGGCTTGAAGCCGCATGCGCGATTCTTGTGAGGGACCGGCGCTGAGTTTGGCCCGGCCCGAAAGGCTAACGACCGCCGAAGGCGGGTGCGAGCCCGAACGGGCGACGCCGCTTATGCGGCGTAGCCAAGCGCGCGGATGCGTGCGCCAGCATTTAAGGGCGGATCGGCAAGGATCCGCATCACTATAAAACGGAGGAAATGAAGATGGGCCTGCATGGTCTGAACCACTACACGATCCGCCCGGTGGATCTGGAAGCCACCAAGCATTTCTATGAAACGGTGCTGGGGCTTGAAGTGGGCTATCGCCCGCCGCTGACCTTCCCGGGTTATTGGCTGTATTGCGGTGGTCATCCCACCGTGCACCTGATTGGTGAACGTCAGGGCGAAGAAGGCCTGCCGGAACGCAAGGCGGGGCATACTGGCCTGGTGGACCATGTTGCCTTCACCTGCACCGGCTTGGCCGATATGCGTGCGCATCTCGATAAATTGAACATCCAGTATGAGGCGCGTGTCATTCCGCGTGATCGCCAGACGCAGATCTTCCTGCGTGATCCGAATGGCGTCGCGGTTGAATTGAACTACCCGCCCGCGGAAACCCCACCCGCCTGAGACGGCGCACCACAATAAAGGCGGTGCAGCGTTTGCAGCACCGCCTCCGCCCGCGGATCAGCGATGCGGTAAAAAATGGTCGTGCCCGCGCGGCGGGTCGCGACAAAGCCATCGGCACGCAGCAAGGCCAAATGCTGTGACAAGGCGGATTGCGACAGGCCCACGCTCAATGCCAATTCATTGACGGTTTTTTCGCCCGCCGCCACCAGATCACACAGCACCAAAAGGCGCCGTTCATTCGCCAAGGCGCGCAATAGCCG
>JBDKIR010000300.1:0-3566 GCA_039797035.1 Pseudomonadota bacterium
CGGCAAGCAGGCGGTCACGCTGCGCCCGGGTGGTTCCTATTTCCATCACGCCGATAGCTTCGCCATGATCCGTGGTGGGCATATTGATCTTTGCGTGTTGGGCGCTTTTGAAGTCGCGGCGAATGGCGATATCGCCAATTGGGCGACCAGTGAAAATGACTCAGCACCCGCTGTTGGTGGTGCCATGGATCTTGGTGCCGGTGCCAAGCGGCTTTGGGTGGTGATGGAACACACGACCAAGGATGGCGGGCCCAAAATTGTGGAACGCTGCACCTATCCGCTGACCACACCGGGCGCGGTCAGCCGCGTTTATACCAATCTTGGTGTGCTGGATGTGGTGAAGGGCAAGGGCTTCGTGGTGCGCGATCTGGCGCCCGGTGTGACCTTTGACCAAATCCAGGCGGCGAGCGGCGCGAAGCTCCATACAAACTAAAATGGCGTCGCCCTGCGACGATGAGGATTAAGGCATGAGCGATTTGGCAGAAGAACGCGCGGAATCCATTCGTATGATCCGCGATAGCGCCGGCGCGGTGGCGCCGCGCGGCGGGGATAGCAAGCGCGTCCGGGCATTGCGTTTTGTGGCACCAGGTTTTGACAAACGCGTCTTCGCCCAAATGGGCGAATTCGGCTGGATCGGGCTTGCCGTGGCGGAAGCCGCTGGCGGCGCCGGGCTAGGCATGAGTGAGGCTGTTGCGCTTCATGAAGAACTCGCTGGTGGCTTGGCGCCGGAACCGCTGATCCCGGCGATGCTTTCCGCGCGTTTGCTGGCGGGCGCGGATGATCGATCGCTGCTCGGCCCATTGCTCGCGGGCCAGCAAGTGGTGCTGACGGCGTGGCAGGAACGCGCCGATACGCTGGCTGCCCCCGGCAATGCCGATGCGCCGCGCGTCTTCATCCCGCAAGCCGGTGGGGCCGATATGTTTCTGGTGCCAGTGCGTGAAGGCGCGGGCTTGGCGCTTTACGCCGTGCCCGCCTCAGGTGCTGATGTAGCGTTAGAGAAAACCATGGATGGCGGGTATTTCGGCACGCTTCGCGCCAATCCCGCGAAGGGTCAGCGTATCGCTGCCGATATCAGCGCTGTGTTGGATGCTGCCTTGGATGAAGCCGCGCTGATGACGTCTGGCGCCATGGTCGGGCTGATGGAACGCGCCTTTGACATGACGCTGGCCTATCTGAAAACCCGTCAGCAATTCGGCCGCATCATCGGCACTTTCCAATCCTTGCAGCATCGCGCGGCGGATTTGAAAATTCATCTCTCGCTCACGCGTGCCGCCGTGGAAGCGGCAGCGGCAGCTTTGGACAGCGGCGCAGCAGGGGATGTGCGCAAGGCGGCGGTTTCCAAGGCCAAGGCGCGCGCGGGTGAAAGCGGGCTGATGGTACTGCGCCAATGCATCCAGTTGCATGGCGGCATTGGCTATACGGATGAATATGATGTCGGGCTTTATCTGCGCCGCGGCATGGTAATTGCCAATCAATTCGGCTCCGCCGCCCTGCATCGCCGCCGCTTCATGGAATTGGCGCCGGAGGATGCGGAATGAGTGCGCCTGCCGAACCCCTGCGCCAACGCATTGTGGAAGAACGCGATGGCGCGGTGCTGATTGTCACCATTGATTGCCCATCGCGTAAGAACGCCATCGCCCCCGTGCTGCGCACCGCGATGGAAGAGGTGATGGAACGCGCCCATGGCGATGATACGATCCGCGCGATTGTAGTGACGGGCGCCGAAGGTACTTTCTGCGCGGGTGGCGATATCTCCTCCATGGATATCGACAGCACGCTGGCGGGGCGCGAACGGATGCGCCGCACCCATAAACTCGTGCGCCTCATGGCCAAGGGCGGCAAGCCCGTGGTGGCAGCGGTGGAAGGCTGGGCAGCCGGTGCGGGCATGGCGGTGGCTTGCGCCTGTGATGTGATTGTCGCCGCCGAAGATGCGCGTTTCACGGCGGGTTTTCACAAGATTGGCCTGATGTCCGATATGGGCTTGCCGCATTTCCTGCCTGCACGGGTCGGCATTGGCCGCGCGCGGCGCATTCTGTTTTTCCATGAAGTGATCGCCGCACCGGAAGCCGAACGCATTGGCTTGGTCGATTACATCGCACCACCTGGCAAGGCTTTGGAGGCCGCTTTGGAAAAGGCGCGCTTCCTGGCGGCCGAAGCGCCAGGCCCGATTGCCTTCACCAAGCAAATCTTCGCCGATGGCCTGGATGAGGCTTTGGCGCAGGAACAAACCTATCAGGCCGCGCTTTTCACCACTGAGGATTTCAAGGAAGGCCGCGCTGCCTTCTTCGCCAAGCGCAAGCCGAATTTTACGGGAAGCTGAGAAATGATCGAAGCACGCGAAACCCAGGATCTGAACCTGCTGGAAGATGAAGCCTTCCGCCTGCATGTGCGCCAATGGATTGAAGCCAATTACCCGGCCGAATTGCGCAATCCGCCAAAGCGCCTGCATTGGGATGAAAACAAGGTCTGGTATTACAAGCTGGCCGAGAAGGGTTGGCTTTGCCCCGGCTGGCCGCGCGAATTTGGCGGGCTTGGGCTTTCCCCGGCGAAGCAGATCATCTTCACCGAGGAAATCGAACGCCATGGCTGCGCGCGCACCAATGACCATGGCATTGTCATGGTGGGCCCGCTGCTGATCAATCACGGTACGCGCGAACAGCAGCAATTCTTCCTGCCGAAAATTCTCTCTGGCGAACATATCTGGTGCCAGGGCTATTCCGAACCCAATGCGGGATCGGATTTGGCGGCGCTGCGTACCGAAGCGGTACTCGATGGCGATCATTACGTGGTGAATGGCCAGAAGATCTGGACCACACTCGCCATGGACGCCAATTGGTGCTTCCTGCTGGTGCGCACGGACAAGAATGCGAAGAAGCAGGAAGGCATTTCCTTCCTGCTGGTGGATATGACCAGCCCCGGCATTACGGTGAAGCCGATCATCAATCTGGAATATCACGACGAATTCTGTGAGGTTTTCTTCGATAATGTGCGCGTGCCCGCGGCCAATCTGGTGGGTACGCCCAATCGCGGTTGGGATATGGCGAAGGCTTTGCTTTCCTTCGAACGTATCTATCTCGGCTCACCCCGGCTTTCGGCCTATGCGTTTTCGCGCCTGAAGCAACTCGCGGAACGGATGGGCGTTTGGGAAGATGCGGTATTCCAGGACACTTACGCCAAGCTGCGGCTTGATCTGGAAGATCTGAAATCGCTCTATGGCGTTTTCGTGGATAAGGTCAGGCGCGGCGAAACGTTGGGCCCCGATGTGTCCATGCTGAAGGTGTTCCAGACGGAACTCTTTCAGCGCATTACCGATACCATGCTGGAAATCTGTGGCGAGAATGCCGGCTTGCTCGACCCCATGGAAGGCAATCGCAACCTGAACCCAACCGGGCTGTACATTCAGGCGCGGCCTTCGACTATTTATGGCGGGTCCAATGAAATCCAGCGCAATATCATCAGCAAGAACGTCCTCGCGCTGCCCGGCTAAGGCCGCGCATAAAAGAAGGAAGTGACCATGAGCGATCTATGGCGGCTCAGCGCAAGCGATTTGGCGGCGCGCATTCGGT
>JBDKIR010000301.1:0-8688 GCA_039797035.1 Pseudomonadota bacterium
TTGTCGGCCGAGCAGGCGGCGATGCATGCGGGGAGCATTTCCGAAAAGGCGGCGCTTTTGCCGGTGCGCGGTTCGGATCAGGGGGATACGACCTATTTCTGTGTGGTCGATGCCGATGGCAATGCGGTTTCCGCCATTCAATCCATCAATTCGAGTTTCGGGTCCGGGGTGACTGGCGCCGAGACGGGTATCTTGCTGAATAACCGGATGTCCTATTGGCATTTGGAGGAGAATCACGCGAATGCCCTGGCCCCGGGCAAGCGGGTGCGCCACACCATGAATGCGCCAATGCTGATGAAGCAGGGCAAGCCTTGGCTGATCTTCGGCACGCCTGGTGCGGATAATCAGGTGCAGGTGAACACGCAGGTCATGGTCGCCTGTGCTGATTTCGGGATGGACCCGCAGCAGGCGCTGGAAGCCCCGCGCTGGACTTCTTCCCAGCCAGGGCAGGAAAGCAACTACCCCCATGGTGGCGCTGATCTACTGACGCTGGAACGCGGCCTGGGCGAGGAGGTTTTCGCGGCGCTTGAAGCCCGGGGGCATCAGCTGAAAATCGTCCCGGATCTTGAAGGGCCATGCAGTGTGGAGGCGATCCGAGTGCTGGAAAATGGGGTGAGGATGGCCGCTTCGGATCCGCGGCGTGATGGCTGGGCAGGGGCATGGTGATGGCCCCCTTGCCGGCGCCTGCCCAACAAGCCTAGGTTCCACACGGGATGCTTCTTTTTCTAAAACGCCGGGTGACGGTTGCGATTCTGGTCGCGCTGACAGTGCTGACGTTGAGCTTCTTGCTCACGCGGCTATCGGGTGATCTTGCCATTTCCATCGCGGGGCCGAATGCGAGCCAGGAAGATATTGAACTGATCCGTCGCGCCTATGGGCTCGATAGGCCGCTTTGGGTGCAGTATTTTGACTGGCTGTGGCGCGCGCTGCAGGGCGATTTCGGTGATAGCTACTTTTTCAAGACCCGCGTCGCGCGGCTGATCATGGAACGCATGCCGATTACCATGACACTCGGGCTTTGCGGCTTGGCAATTGCGCTTTGCGTGGCGCTGCCCCTGGGCATTCTGGCTGCCGTCAAGGAAAATACCTGGGTGGATCGCAGCGTGCTGATGGTGGCGCTGATCGGTCAGGCCATGCCTTCCTTCTGGCTCGGCCTCACGCTGATGATTGTGCTGGGCCTGAACCTGGGCTGGTTGCCGATCTCAGGCACTGGCTCCTGGGAGCATTACGTCATGCCTTCCATCGTGCTGTCCTTTTCGGCCATTCCCTCACTGATGCGCCTGACGCGGAGCGGCATGATCGAAGCTCTTGCTTCCGATTACATCCGCACCGCCCGCGCCAAGGGGCTCTCGCGGCTTTCCATTTTGGTGAAACACGGGTTTCGCAACGCGGCCATTCCGGTGGTGGCCATTGCCGCCGTGCAGCTTGGCTTCATGCTGGGTGGTTCGATTGTGATCGAAACCGTCTTCGCGCTGCATGGCGTTGGCTATCTGGCGTGGGAGAGCATCAGCAAGAACGACTTCCCCGTGGTGCAGGCCGTGGTGTTGGTACTTGCGCTCATTTATATCGGCCTGACGCTGTTGTCTGACCTGCTGAATGCCGTGCTCGATCCGCGCCTGAGGTCGGCATGAGCGCGGTGTTGCAACCGGCCGGCGCCAGTAGCCGGCGGCGGATCTGGCGCAACGCGGGCGCGATTTTGGGGGTGGGCATTGTCGGCTTCATCACCTTTGTCGCGATCTTCGCGCCTTGGTTGGCACCCTATGATCCTTTTACCATTGATCTTGGGCGGCGCGTGATCCCGCCCATGTGGATGGAAGGCGGCACGCCGGCCAATATCCTCGGCACCGATCAATTGGGGCGGGATTACCTGTCGCGCCTGATCTATGGCGCGCGGGTTTCCATGATCATTGGTGTCGCGACTGTTATTACCTCTGGCATTATTGGCACCTTTCTTGGCGTTATGGGTGGCTTTTATGGCGGGCGGATCGATGATGCGGTGGTGTTTGCCATCACCGCGCGGCTTTCCATCCCGGTGGTGCTGGTGGCCTTGGCTGTAGCGGGGCTTCTGGGCACCAGCTTTACCTTGGTGATATTGGTGCTGGGGCTATTGTTGTGGGACCGCTTTGCCGTGGTGGCGCGGTCCACCACCATGCAAATCCGCAATCTGGATTATGTGGCGGCGGCGCGCTGTGCGGGCTGTTCGCCGATGATCGTGTTGCTGAAGGAAGTGCTGCCCAATATCGCGACGCATTTGGCTGTGGTGGCAACGCTTGAAATGGCGCTTGCCATTTTGCTGGAAGCGGCCCTTTCCTTTCTGGGACTTGGTGTACCGCCGCCTGAGCCTTCCTGGGGGCTGATGATTTCGGAAGCCAAGGAATACATGTTCTTCAGCGCTTGGATCATCATGATCCCGGGTATTGCGCTATTCATCCTGGTTCTCGGCGTTAATCTTTTGGGTGATGCCTTGCGCGACATGCTTGGTACGGATTTGTCGCGATGAGTGCGCTGTTGGAAGTAGATGATCTGCGCGTGACGTTCGGCGGCACGGCAGCGGTGCGTGGCATATCGCTGACGGTGCAGAAGGGCGAAACCCATTGCCTGGTCGGTGAAAGCGGTTGCGGAAAATCCGTGACATCTCTTGCGGTGATGGGGCTGCTCGCCAAGGGTGGCAAACGTGAAGCCGCAAGGCTGTCTTTCGCCGGTGATGATATTCGCGATTACGATGAAAAGCAGATGTCCCGCCTGCGTGGTGATCGCATGGCGATGATTTTCCAGGAACCCATGACCAGCCTGAACCCCGCCTATACGGTGGGTTCACAAATGACCGAGGTTTTGCGCCGCCATCGCGGTACGCCGCGCGCGCAGGCGGTGGATCGCGCGGTGGAATTGCTGACCCGCGTTGGCATCACCGCGCCCGGCCTTAGGCTTGGGCAGTTTCCGCATCAGCTTTCAGGTGGCCTGCGTCAGCGTGTCATGATCGCCATGGCGCTGATGTGTGATCCGGAATTGCTGATCGCCGATGAACCGACCACCGCACTAGATGTAACCGTACAGGCGCAAATCCTGCGCTTGCTGGCAGAACTGCAAAAAGACCTTGGCCTTGGCATTCTGCTGATCACGCATGATCTGGGCATCGTGGCGCGCGTCGCGGATCGCGTTTCCGTCATGTATGCCGGGGAAGTGGTGGAAAGCGCACCGACGGCTGAGCTGTTTCGCGCGCCCCGCCACCCTTACACGCGCGGCCTGCTTTCCTGCGTCCCGGTGCCGGGCAAGGTGAAGCGTGATGAACCGCTCGGCTCCATCCCCGGCGTGGTGCCGCGTATCCCGCCGGGCTTCACCGGCTGTGCCTTTCGGGACCGGTGCAGCTTTGCCGAAGCCGCCTGCGCCAATGCCATTCCGCGCCGCAACGTGGGGCCTGCGCATGAAATGCTCTGCATCCTTCCGGAAGGGGTGCCAGCATGAGCACGCCTGCGATTGAAGTGCGCGGCCTAAGGCGCGAATTCCGGGCAAGCCAAGGGCTTTTCGCGCCGCCGCGCCGTGTGGTGGCGGTTGATGATGTCAGCTTTTCCGTCCCCGCCGGCAGCGTGCTTGGCGTGGTGGGCGAAAGCGGCTGCGGCAAGACAACCCTGGCCCGCATGATCCTGGGCCTGATGGAACCGAGCGCCGGTGAGGTCTTGGTGGATGGCAAGCGGCTGGAAGGCATGGATCGCCGGGCGCGTGCCAGGCTGATCCAGCCTGTATTCCAAGACCCGTTTTCCTCGCTCAATCCCCGCCGGCGCGTCAGCGATATCATCGCCATGCCGTTGGTGGCGCAAGGCAATGTCACGACGCCAGAGATTGATCGGCGCGTCGCCGAAGCCCTGGAACGGGTCGGGCTTTCTGTCGAACAGGGCACGCGTTTTCCATCGCAGTTATCAGGTGGCCAACGCCAACGTGTCGCCATTGCGCGCGCCCTGGTGCTGCGCCCGCGCATTGTCGTCTGCGATGAACCAACCAGCGCCCTGGATGTTTCCGTCCAGGCGCAAATCCTCAATCTGCTGGCGGAATTGCGGCGCGATCTGGGGCTGACCTATCTGTTCATCAGCCACAATCTTGCGGTCGTGGAACATGTCGCGAGTGAAGTGGCCGTGATGTATCTTGGCCGTATCGTGGAAAAGCGCGAGAGCGAGGCGCTGTTCCGTGACCCGCGCCACCCCTATACCCGCGCGCTGCTGGATAGCGTGCTGACCCCCGAACCCGGGCTCGGCGTGCCGGATGTCGGGCTTGGCGATATCATGCCGGACCCCGCGAATATCCCGCCCGGCTGCCGCTTTCATCCGCGCTGCCCGTCCTGTTTCGCGCCATGTGCGGGGACGGCGCCGCGCATCACCAGCCTGGAAGATGGGCTGGTGGAATGCCATTTGGCTAGTTGAACATAAAAAACCCGCCCGGCAGGACCGGGCGGGGCTTTCGGGGAAAGCGCTTTCCCTTACTTCCACTTCGCCAGATAGAAGCGCGGCAATTCATCCGCATAGGTCTTGAAGTCAAGCTGCTTCTGGAAGGCGTAAGTATTCACGTAAGTGTGCAGGGGCACGAAATAAGCTTGCTCAGTGATGCGCTTGATCGCAGCATCATAAGCGCGCTTGCGCACCGCCTCATCGGCTGAACTGCCCGCTTCATTGATCAGGTCTGTTACCTGTTGATCCCGAGCATAATCTTCATTACCGCCGCCAAACCATTGCGGCAGGAAGGCCGAGACGTCATTGATCGAATAGCTGCCCCAGCTTCCCATACCAAGCGCCAATTCACCGCGTTGTGAGCGTTGGATTTGGGCGGCCACCTGCATCAGGTTAAGGCGGGCGCGAATGCCGACCGCTTGCAGGTAATTCTGCACCGCTTCCGACCATTGGCGCGGCTGCACATAGGAAGTGAGCTCCACGTCAAAACCATTCGCAAAGCCTGCTTCGGCCAGCAATTGCCGAGCCTTGGCCGGGTTGTATTCATATTGAACCGCGACATCGCCATTGCAGCCGAATTGTGAAGGGTAGCAGGGCGCCCCGGGCACACGCGAACCACCTGTCACCAACTTATCGGCCATGGATTTGCGGTCAATTGCGTGGAAGATTGCCTGACGCACCTTAAGATTGGTCATGGGATTGCCAGCGCCTGTGCGCCCAGCGGCATCCATGGTCAGATAGCCCACGCGCATGGATTCCTGCTGCACCGCCTGCAAGAAGGGCAAGCGGTTCACATTCGCTATATTGTCTGGATTAATGTTCCAGATCCAATCCACGCGCTGCGCCAGCAATTCCGTCAATTCGGTCGCGGCATCGGAAAGATAGCGGGCGGTGATTTTCTGGATGGTGGGGCGCCCCTTGGGGCCACCCTGGTAATAGCCATCGAAACGTTCGTATTCGACCCCGTTCGAGACATCCACCTTGGTAAAGCGATACGGCCCGGTGCTGATCGGCATGCGGGAATAACCCTCAGGCCCCACCCTTTCGCGGTAAGCCTTTGGCCAGATTGGCGTCACCATTGCCAGATAATCCAGGGCGGCAGGGTTGGGACGCTTCATTTTGATGCGCACCGTATTGGCATCAAGTTTTTCGGCGCCTTCGATCCAGGAATAATTCCCCGGAGTCGAAAGCCGCCCACCCAATTCGGCAATGCCGTTCATGGTGTAGACAACATCATCGGCGCTGAAAT
Source organism: Pseudomonadota bacterium (assembly GCA_039797035.1). Taxonomy (GTDB): domain Bacteria; phylum Pseudomonadota; class Alphaproteobacteria; order Acetobacterales; family Acetobacteraceae; genus Neoroseomonas. Next base: position 5,686 of record JBDKIR010000301.1, read on the forward strand.
CACTGCCATCATGGAATTTCACGCCGGGCCTGATTTTGAAATCAAGCGCCGTATTGCCCTGCCAGGCCCATTCGGTCGCAAGGGCCGGCACATTGCGGAAGGTCTCCGGATCGCGATGCACCAGCCCATCCATCGCTTGGTGTGCAATGATGATGCCGGTGCGCTGGCTGTTGAAATAGGGGTCCACATTGGGGACGGCGTCGCGGAAGGCGACCCGCAGCGTATTGGCGCTCCGTTGCGCCATCACTGGCCCGGCACCAATGCCTGCCAAAGCCAAGCCACCTGCGGCAGCGGCTACACCCTGCCCAAGGCCACGTCTGCTGATCGTCATTTCGATTGCTCCCTGCTGAGAATGCAAGACTAGAAAGAAGCGTGGGGGCACGGCAAGCTTTCCGTCCCCCCAAGCCATTAATCCACTGTGGCGCCAGAAACTTTCACCACCTCAGCCCATTTGGTGATTTCCGCCCTGATAAAGGCTTCAAAACTTGCGGGCGACGTGCCGCCTGCCGGGGTCAGCGCAGGCGGGCTGCCGCCCAGTTCCGCAATGCGAGCGATGTACGAGGGGTCACGCGTGATCGCGTCGATCTCGCTGCCGAGTTTTTCAATGATCGGGCGCGGCGTACGGGCCGGTGCCTGAACACCGAACCACGCGGTTGCCTCGAAATCGCGAACGCCGGCTTCCGCCAGGGTCGGTATGTCGGGCAGGGTCGTGGTGCGGGTGGCGCTGGACACTGCCAGGGCGCGCAACCGCCCATCGCGGATGTGACCGATGCAGGAAGGCATATTGTCGCAGCCCGCTTCCAACCGCCCGGCCACGCTTTCCACCAGCATCGGCCCAGCGCCACGGAAGGGCACATGGGTGATGTCGATACCGGCCCTGAGCTTGAACATTTCCATGGTCATGTGGGGCGATCCGCCGCTGCCACTGCTGCCGTAATTCAATTTGCCTGGATTGGCCTTGGCCCCTGCAACCAGGTCAGCAATGGTGCGATAGGGCGAATTGGCCGGCACAAACACCACATTGGGCACGCGAATCAGCAGGCCGACCGCCGCCAGATCCTCGGGCTTGGTCGCCATGCGCGATCCCCACAGCGAATAATTGATCGCGGCAGTGGAAATTGTGCACATCAGCAGGGAATAGCCATCAGGTTCCGCCCGCGCGACGACTTCGGCGCCCAGATTGCCGGTGGCGCCGGCGCGGTTTTCGACGATCACCGGCTGGCCGATGCGGGCAGCCAGCCGCTCGGCCATGATCCGCCCGGCGATATCGGTGGTGCCAGCGGGCGGGAAGGGAATGACCAAGCGGATGGGGCGCGTTGGAAAAGCCTGCGCCTGCACGATGCTGGGGGCTGCCAAACTGGTGCCCATAGCCGCCAGGAATAATCTGCGCTGCAGCTTGTATTGGTTGCTCATGTCTAGATTCCCCTTATTCAACGCGAATATCGGCACGGCGTACCACATCGGTCCATCGTGCAATCTCAGCCCGCATGAAAACGCCGAAGCTTTCCGGGCTGGAACCGCCATCAGGGGTCAGCCCAGGTGCTTCGGCGCCAAAGCCGGCAATGCGGCTTCTGAATTCGGCTTCCTTGCCGATGGCATCCAGTTCCGCGCCCAAGCGGGCAATGATGGCAGGCGGGGTGGCGGCGGGCGCCAAAACGCCAAACCACGCCGTGGCCTCAAAGCCGGGCATGCCTTGTTCGGCAACCGTGGGCACATCCGGCAATACGGCCGAACGCCGCGCACCGGTGACGCCAATCGCCCGGATCTTGCCTTCGCGGATGAAATTCAGGGCGGAGGGGATATTATCCATGCCCAATTCGATCCGTTCGGCCACCAGCTCGGTCAACATGGGGGCGGAACCACGGAACGGCACATGGGTGATTTCGATGCCCTGCGCCAAGCGAATTTGCTCGATGACGACATGGGGGGAGGTTGCGATGCCCGCCGTGCCGTAATTGAGGCCGCCGGGCTTTGCCTTGGCCTCTCGCACCATATCGGCCAGGTTGCGAATAGGCATGCGATTGGCCGCCATCAGCACATTGGGCACGCGGCACATCAGGCCGACGGCTGTCAGATCTTCCGGCTTGAACGGCATGCGGTTGCCGAAAACCGGGAAATTGATGGCGCCGGTGCCGATCGTGGTCAGCAGCAGGGTATGGCCATCCGGGTCAGCCCGCGCCACGAATTCCCCCCCGACATTTCCGGAGGCCCCGGGCCGGTTATCCACCACCACTTGCTGACCGAGCCGCGCCGCCAAGCGTTCGGCCGTCAGGCGGCCGACCAGATCCGTGGTGCCGGCGGGGGTGAAGGGAATGACCAATCGAATGGGCCGCCCAGACAGGCCCTGCGCCAAGGCAGGCTTGGCCAGGGTTGCGCCGAGCGCAAGGCCACCTAGGCCGCGGCGGGTGATGTTCATTTTGTCCTCCCGGTTATTGCTTCGGCCCTGAGATTGGCCTTGCTACCCCGCCAGATCAACCATTGAAGTCGATTTCACTTCATCTGATCCCGGTCTATGATGCCGTATCGGAAAGCGGCGCATATCATGGATTTTTTGAGGCTTTACGGGCGGGTATTGGGGTTACTGGGGGCTGATCGCCGGATCGCGATAGGGCTTGCCCTGGCCGCGCTTGCCATAGCGGGGTTGCAATTCCTGGAACCCGTCCTTTTCGGACGTGTGATCGATCTGCTCGCCCGGTCGGACCGCATGACCGAAACCAAGGTCTGGGCCGAGGCGGTTTCATTGCTGATCATTTGGGGGGTGGTCGGGCTTTCCAGCATTGGTGCCAATGTCACGGTGGCGCTTTTTGCGGATCGCATGGCACATCGGAACCGCCTGAAGGTCATGCATGATTACTTTCAGCACGTGCTGTCCTTGCCGCTGTCCTTTCACGGGGATACGCAATCCGGCCGCTTGATGAAGATCATGCTGGTGGGGGCGGATAACCTGTTTGGCCTGTGGTTGTCTTTCTTCCGTGAACACCTGACCACTTTCATTTCCGCCAT
>JBDKIR010000302.1:0-4587 GCA_039797035.1 Pseudomonadota bacterium
CGCGTCTGCCCCACCACCATGCGGCCGAGCCGCTGCTGCAAATCCGGCAAATCGCGCGCGAGGCAAAACACCGCCATGACTTCGGAAGCAACGGTGATGTCAAACCCATCTTCGCGCGGGAAACCATTGGCGACACCACCCAATGATGAATTGATGGCGCGCAGCGCGCGGTCATTCATATCTATCGCGCGGCGCCAGGAAATGCGGCGCGCATCCAGGCCAAGTTCATTGCCCCAATAGATGTGATTATCCAGCATAGTCGCCAACAAATTATTGGCGCTGGTAATGGCGTGGAAATCGCCGGTGAAATGCAGATTGATATCTTCCATCGGCAGCACCTGCGCATAACCGCCGCCGGTCGCGCCACCCTTCACGCCAAAGCAGGGGCCGAGCGATGGTTCGCGCAGGCAGATCATGGTGCGCGTGCCGAGCGCATTCAGCGCATCACCAAGACCAACGGTGGTGGTGGTTTTACCCTCACCAGCCGGGGTTGGGTTGATGCCGGTGACCAGCACCAAGGCGCCATCCGGGCGGTCTGCCTGGGTGCGGATGAAATCCAGCCCGATCTTGGCCTTGTATTTGCCGTAGGGTTCCAGCGCATCGGCCGGAATGCCGGCCCGCGTGGCGATATCCGCAATCGGCTTCAGCGTCGCGGCGCGCGCGATATCAAGATCAGATGCCATTTCAGCCTCCCGTTGGCTATGCCCCTTGCAACGCCATGGCCTGGGCAGACTGTCAAGGGTAACAAGCCAGCCTAAGCCGAAACGATTGAGACGCGAAGGGCAGGCATGCGCCAAGTCGCCGCGAAAATAATTCCAACAAATATTGCGAGACATCAAAGCGCCAATTCACCCATGCGTTAGGCAGTCCGCGTCGGGAAATTGGAACAAGGTATGGAAGATGACTCGTAAGCTTTCCCTCCTGGTTGCGGCTTCAAGCCTTGCGATCTTGGCGACGCTGCCCGCTTTGGCGCAGGAGGTGCGCGGCAAGCGCGAAGGTGATCTGGTTCTGGGCGCCAGCCTGCTTGGGGCCTTTCCCATGGATGGCGGATCGGTACAGGCGATTGGCGGCACCCCAAGTGCTTCCAATACCGTCACCCCGCAGCTTGATCTTTCCTATTTCTTCACGCCGAATCTTGCGCTGAATGTCATTGCCGCGACCACGCGCCATGATGTGGAAGTCAAGGGCAGTGCGCTGGGCGTTGTTGATCTCGGGCGGGTCTGGCTGCTGCCGCCCACCGTGACGCTGCAATACCATTTCATGCCAACCAGCCGTTTCAGCCCCTATCTGGGCGCTGGCGTCAATTACACCGTGGCTTATGGTGAAGGTGGCAGCCGCACATCGCCCGTGGCCGATGTTGATGTGAAAAACGCCTGGGGCTGGGCGCTCAATGCGGGCATTGATGTCGAATTATCGCAGCGCTGGGTGCTCAATCTGGATGTGAAAAAGCTCTATCTGCGCCCGGATGTGGCCGTGACCACATCGGCAGGCGGGCGGATCAATGCCACGACCGAACTGGACCCCTGGCTGATCGGGCTTGGCGTGCGCTACCGCTTCTGATTCAATTTCTGGCGGCGCCCCTTTCGGTGCCGCCAGTTTTCCCTGGAGCGTGTTGCGTTCACATGGTTTCGCGCAACCCGCTCTAGTTCCTTGTCTTTCGAGCATCTTCACACGTTCACATGATTCCATCTGAACGTGATCTGCTCTAGGCCGCCGCCGGCAGGGCCTCGGCCAGGGTCTCGCGGAAAATCGCGATCGCGCGCTGCATATCACTCGGCGAAAGGGCGCCGATCGCGCCAATACGCATCGTGGGTTCTGGCGTTGTCCAGAAATTGCAGATCAGCACGCCGCGTGCCTTCAGCTTTTCCACGAAGCTCGCGAAATCAAAGCGCGGATCGGATGGCTGATGCACGGTGACGATGATCGGCCCCTGTTCGGCCTTGGTCACATAGGGCTTGATCCCCATGGCAAGGAAACCGTCATAGAGTGTATCGGCATTGGCGCGGTAGCGCGCATGGCGTGCTGCCTGCCCGCCTTCGGCATCAAACAGATCAAGCGCCACATCAAAAGCGGCCAATACCTGCACCGGCGGCGTGAAACGGAAGGAACCATAGCCCGAACGTTCCGCATGGCCCAATACATCCGCCAGATCCATGCACCAGGATCCCGCCTGCCCGGCCGCTGAGCGGATGGCATCCATGCGCGCCACCGCAAAACCAATCCCCGGCATGCCTTCCAGGCACTTGCCGGAGGTGAACATCAGCGCATCGCATTCGGGATGCTCGGCCAGGTTGAAAGGCAGCGCGCCAAAAGCGGAAACCGCATCAACCAGCATGCGCCGCCCGGCTTGCCGCACCGCGCGGCCAATGCCCGGCACATCATTCACAATGCCGCTGCCGGTTTCGCTATAGACCAGTGCCACATGGCCAATGGCAGGATCAGCCGCCAGCACCGGGGCAATATCCTCGGCCCGCGCGCCGCGCGTATTGGGCAGATCAAGCGTCACCACCTCGCGCCCCGCTTCGCGCGCCAGCCGCGCCATGCGATCGGCATAGGTGCCATTCCTGGGGATCAGAATCTTGCCCCCCGGCGGCACCAGGCTGCGGATGGACGCCTCCATGATGAAATGGCCAGAACCTTGCAACGGCAGCGTCGCATGCTCCCCGGCGATGCCGCCCGCGATGTCGCGCACCCGTTCCCGAATGCGCGCATAGGTTGGGCGAAAGCCGTGATCCCAGGGGGCAATATCCTGGGCCATGGCGGCTTGGGTTTCGGGACGGGTCTGCACGGGACCGGGGATGAGCAGCATCATAGGCAAAGCCATGCCAGACCCATCAGGCGATGAAAACCCCCGCAATCTCTCGCCGTAGTTTTTCCCGAATGGCCGCGGCGAAGCCCTCATAATCCGGGCAATGCATCACGAAGGCGCCAGGCCCGCCAATCACCTCGGCCGCGTAATGCGCCATCAGATCCGGTTCCTCATTCAGCACCGCCAGCGCATTGATGGTGATGCCCGCCTGCACGCCAATATCGCGCATGGGCCCCGGGGGCCGGCCCTGATTATGCGCGCCATCGCCCGAGACATCCAAAACCATCCGCCGCGCTTCCTTGGGGCCCGTGGCGAAAAGCGCGAGTGCCGCCGCCATCCCCTCCCCCAAGGCGGTCGCCCCCGGGGGCACCAGGCGGGGCAGCGTTTCAATCGCATCAGCCAATTGCGCGACATCTGCGCTGCTTGCCAATTTGGTCCAAGGCACCGCGACTTCCTGCGCGCCCTGGCCAGACCACATCACCATGGCGATGGCACTTGCCCCAAGCGGCCCGGCCAGAAGACCCGCTGCGATATCCGCTTCACGGAATGCATGCGCATAGCCGCCGATCATCAGATCGAACTCCGCCCGATCGACGGAGGAAGAGGCATCCACGGCCAAGACCAGGGCAAGATCGACAGGTTCCATGGCGCCAGATTGCCACAGGCGCAGCGCGGCTTCACCCCATCAAACTTGCGTTGGGTCAAGCAAATGCTGCGGGCTTTCGCTTAGAAGGTGCCTCGAAGACAGGAGGAAGCCATGCGGGAACGCAGCATGGGTGAAATGGTCCGCGACCAGCATCCCCTGACCATGGGGCCGGATGCTACGGTTCAGGAAGCCTGCGCCGCCATGCATCGGCGCCGCGTCGGGGCCGTGCTGGTCACCGATCCGGAAGGGCGATTGCTGGGCATCTTCACCGGCCGGGATGCGGTGCATTTCCTCTCTCATGGCCGTGGCAGCACCGAAATTCGGCTGGCAGAAGCCATGACCCGTCACCCAATCTGCCTACCCCCGGAAGGCAATGCCATGGATGCGCTGCACATGATGCAGGATGGCGGCTTTCGTCATTTGCCCGTGGTGCGTGACGGCAAGGTATTGGGCATTGTCTCCCGTTATGATTTCCGCGCCCGCGAATATGGCCAATTGGACCAGGAGACGGGCTTTTTCGAGTGCCTGAGATAGCGCCCTTGGCCCACCCCTAGCCCTCCGCCCCGGCTCGACCTACTGTTCCGGGGACGGAGGAATGACATGCCCGAAAGCCCAATAGACACCAAACTGGCCGCTGAAGCTGCCTTGCCGCTCGCTGGCGTGCGCGTGCTGGACCTGACTTTGGCCCGTGCTGGCCCCACCTGCGTGCGCCATCTGGCCGATTGGGGGGCCGAGGTGATCCGCGTTGAACCGCCCGCCAATGCCGATGGCTTCGGTGGTGATCGCGATGGCTATGATTTCCAGAATCTGCACCGCAATAAGCGCTCCATCGCGCTCAATCTCAAATCACCGGAAGGCAAGGCCGCGCTGATGAAGCTCGCCGCCAATGCCGATGTGTTGGTTGAGAATATGCGCGTGAAGGTGAAGCACCGGCTGGGCATTGCCTATGATGATCTTAAGGGGATCAATCCGCGGCTGATCTATGCCTCCATCTCTGGCTTCGGGCAGACCGGGCCGTATTCCGAGCGCGCCGGCGTGGACCAGATCGCCCAGGGCATGGGCGGGATGATGACCATCACCGGCGAGCCGGGCCGCGGGCCGATGCGCGCGGGCATTCCCTTCGTCGACCTGA
>JBDKIR010000303.1:0-4767 GCA_039797035.1 Pseudomonadota bacterium
GTGACAGATCCTCTCGCACCCAAGGGTTATCGGTTTCGCGAAAGCGCCGTTCCAGATTGGCGATGACGCCTTCGAAGGGTTTTTTCACCTCATAGGCGCGCAGCCCATCCTTGTAGCGCAGCGTCACCACCTCATCGCCGGTGCCGTGCAGAATGGCCTGCCGCACCTTTTCGGGCAGTTCCTGCCAGGGCGTCGTCATTTTTACTTTGAAATGCTGGGCCAGGCTTTCCAGAGTCTGGTCGTAATAGGGGGAAGAAGCGCCGGTCCAGGGCATGATGGCGCCATCCTTCAGCGCGACATCATCCTGCGGCACGACCAATTGCGCGTCGAAAAAACTCTCCGTCCCAAGACCATCGCAGGAGGGGCAGGCCCCATGCGGCGAATTGAAGGAGAAAAGGCGCGGTTCGACTTCTTCAATGGTGAAGCCGGAAACCGGGCAGGCGAAGCGGCTGGAAAAGACCGTGCGTTCCCCGCCATCGGCGTTTTCGGCATAGGCAATGCCATCGGCCAAACCCAGCGCCGTTTCAAATGAATCCGCGAGCCGCTGCATGATGCCATCACGCACCACAACACGGTCCACCACCACTTCGATATCGTGCTTGAGCTTCTTGTCGAGCTTGGGGGCTTCCGCGATTTGATAAAGCTTGCCGTTGATTTTGACGCGTTCGAAGCCGCGGCGCTGGAATTCGGCCAATTCCTTGCGGAATTCGCCTTTTTTGCCGCGTGCCACCGGGGCCAGCAGCAATAGCCGCGTGCCTTCCGGCATGGCCAGCACACGGTCCACCATCTGGGAGACCGTCTGCGCTTCGATGGGAAGGCCCGTTGCGGGTGAATAGGGCACACCGACCCGCGCCCAAAGCAGGCGCATATAGTCATGGATTTCGGTGACGGTGCCGACAGTGGAACGCGGGTTATGGCTGGTGGTTTTCTGTTCAATCGAAATCGCGGGGGAAAGGCCTTCGATCGAATCGACATCCGGCTTTTGCATCAATTGCAGGAATTGCCGCGCATAGGCCGAAAGGCTTTCCACATAGCGCCTTTGGCCTTCGGCATAGATGGTATCGAAAGCGAGGGATGATTTGCCCGACCCCGACAAGCCAGTGACCACGGTCAGCGTATCGCGCGGGATATCGAGGTCCAGGTTCTTGAGGTTGTGCTGCCGCGCGCCGCGGATACGAATATGGCCGGTCATGCGAATGGGGCTCCGACAGCTCTCCCGGGGGGAGGGGAAGCTGTTGTTCTAAAAATGTTCTCGTTATATATGCGCCTGAATGGCGCCCTGGGAAGGGTGCGGGATGGCCGCCTTTCGGGGGATGGTCTATCCTGAAGGTCGAAATCGCGGGAGAGCTTTGCCATGGCGGGCATCAATAAGGTCATTATCCTGGGCCGTCTGGGGCGCGACCCCGAAGTGCGGAATTTCCAGAATGGCGGCAAGGTGGTGAATCTGCGCATCGCCACGTCAGAACGCTACAAGGACCGCGATGGCAATCAGCAGGAACGTACTGAATGGCATTCAGTAGCGATTTTCAATGATCGCCTGGGTGATGTTGCGGAGAAATACCTGCGCAAGGGCAGTGAGGTCTATATCGAAGGCCAGCTGGAAACCCGCAAATGGCAGGATCAGTCGGGCCAGGATCGCTACACCACCGAAATCGTGCTGCGCCAATATCGCGGCGAATTGCAGCTGGTGGGCGGGCGCGGGGCCGGCGGCGGGATGGATGATCCCGGTGAGCCTATGGCGGAACGCGCCCCGGCCCAACGCAGTGGCGGTGGTGGCGGCGGCGGTGGCCGTAGCGGCGGCTGGGATAGCAAGAAATCCGATCTGGACGACGAAATTCCCTTTTAAGTCAATTGATTAATGTTTGGGGGCGCATCCGGGCGTGGCGGTGGTTGACGCGGCGCGCCTGAGGGTGCCTATGCGGGTTTCCCCCTGTAAGTTTTCAGGAATCGCGGCCTTTAGAATCGGTTTTCAAGCGTGAGCGACACTCAAAACCCCGGCCAACCCCCGCAGGATACGACCCCGGTCGCCCTCGAAGAGGAAATGCGCCGCTCCTACCTCGATTACGCCATGAGCGTGATCGTGGCGCGCGCGCTGCCCGATGTGCGCGATGGGTTGAAGCCTGTGCATCGGCGCATTCTCTTTGCCATGCAGGAAGCCGGCTACACGGCGGATAAGCCTTATCGCAAATCGGCCCGTGTGGTCGGCGATGTGATGGGTAAATACCACCCGCATGGCGATGCTTCGATCTATGACGCGCTGGTGCGCATGGCGCAGCCCTTTTCCATGCGCCTGCCGCTGATTGATGGGCAGGGTAATTTTGGTTCTGTGGATGGCGACCCGCCAGCGGCGATGCGCTACACCGAAGCGCGGTTGGCGCCTGCTGCCGGCGCCTTGCTGGCCGGTATTGACGAAGACACGGTCGATTTCCATCCGAATTATGATGAAAGCGTGGAAGAACCTTCCGTTCTGCCCGCGGCCTTTCCGAATCTTCTCATCAATGGCGCGGGCGGCATTGCGGTTGGCATGGCCACCAATATCCCGCCGCATAATCCAACCGAAATCCTGGATGCGACACTCGCCTTGATCGCCAACCCAGCGCTGACGCTGGAAGAATTGATGAAAATCGTCCCAGGGCCGGATTTCCCGACGGCGGGGATGATTTTGGGCCGGTCTGGCATCCGTTCAGCCTTTGAAACCGGGCGCGGTTCCATCCCCTTGCGCGCGCGCTGCGATATTGAAGAATTGCGCGGTGGGCGTCAGGCGATTGCCGTCACGGAAATCCCGTATCAGGTCAATAAATCGACGCTTCTGGAAAAAATCGCTGAATTGGTGCGCGCCAAGGCGGTGGAAGGCATTTCCGATCTGCGCGACGAAAGCGACCGTTCGGGAATGCGCATTGTCATTGAATTGAAGCGCGATGCGACCGCGGAAGTGGTGCTGAACCAGCTTTACCGCATGACGCAGTTGCAGACCTCCTTCCCTGTGAATTTCGTGGCCCTGCATGAAGGCCGGCCACGGCAGATGGGGCTGAAGGACGCGCTGATGGCCTTCATCGCCTTCCGTGAGGAGGTGATTCTGCGCCGGTCCCGCCACCGTTTGGCGAAGGCGCGGGAACGCGGCCATTTGCTGATTGGCTTGGCGATTGCTGTGGCCAATCTGGATGAGGTCATTCGCGTCATTCGCGAAAGTGCCGATGGCGCTGCGGCGCGCGCAGCCTTGATGGCGCGGGATTGGCCAGCCGGTGATGTCGGTGTGCTGCTTGCCCTGGTGGATGATTACCGCAATGCGGTTTCGCCAGAAGGCACGGTGCGCCTCACGGAAGAACAGGCGCGCGGCATTCTGGATTTGCGCCTGCAACGCCTGACCGGGCTGGAGCGTGAGAAGATTGTCGCCGAACTTGGCGAGGTTGGCGGGCGCATCCGCGAATTGCTGGAAATCCTGGGCAGCCGGCCCCGGCGCCTGGAAGTGATGGATCAGGAATTGCGGGAAATCCGCGCCGAGATTGCTTCCCCGCGCATGACCGAAATCGTCGATGGCATCGCCGATGTCGATGATGAAAGCCTGATCGAACCCGGCACCATGGTGGTGACGCTGACGCGTGATGGTTATGTGAAGCGCACGCCCTTGGAAACCTTCCGCGCCCAGGGGCGTGGCGGCAAGGGCCGCAGTGCGGCAGCGACGCGAGAGGATGATGTCATCATCCGTTCTTTCGTGGCGCATACCCATCAATGGGTGCTGTTCTTTACTGATCGTGGCATCGCTTTCCGCGAAAAGGTCTGGCAATTGCCGGAAGCCAGCACGCAGGGCCGTGGCCGTTCACTGCGCCAAGTGCTGCAATTGCAGGAAGGGGAGGGCGTGACCGCCATTCTGCCCCTGCCGCTGGATGAGAACCTGTGGGAAGGGCTGCATCTGGTCTTTGCCACGGTGCAGGGCAATGTCCGGCGCAATCGGCTTTCTGATTTCAAGAATGTGCGTTCGGTCGGCCTGATCGCCATGAAACTCGATGAGGGTGACAGCCTGGTGGGTGTTTCCACCTGCCGCGAAGGCGATGATGTCATGCTCTCGACCCGTGCTGGTAAGTGCATCCGCTTCCCTGCTGATGCCGATACGTTGCGCGTTTTTGCCGGGCGCGATTCATCGGGGGTGCGCGGCATCAAGCTCGCTCAGGGTGATGCGGTGATTGCGCTTTCCGTCCTGCGCCATGTCGAAGCCTCCACCGAAGAGCGCGCGGCTTATTTGAAGGCTGCCGCCCAGCGGCGGCGTGCCGCCGAGGATGAAGGCGATATCGGCGCTGCGGCGGTGGATGAAGCCGAAGAACAAGTGGCCGATATCACCCTGTCGCCGGAACGCTTTGAAGCGCTGGCGGAGGCAGAGGAAATTCTGCTGACCGTCACCGATGGTGGCTTTGGCAAGCGGTCATCCGCGCATGAATACCGTGTCACCGGCCGGGGTGGGCAGGGGATTGCCGGCATTGTGCTGAGTGCGCGTACCGGCCGTGAAGTGGTGGCAAGCTTCCCGACACGTGCTGGCGACGACATCATGCTGGTGACGGATGGCGGGCAATTGATCCGCCTGAAAGCCGATGATGTGCGCCTGACCGGGCGCATGGCCATGGGCGTTACTCTGATGCGATTGAGTGATGGAGAGCGTGTGATTTCCTGCTTCCCCGTGGCCGATGAGGGCGGGGATGAGGATGAAGCGCCAGCCATGGAGGAAAACAGCAATGGCTGAGCGTATCGCGCTCTACCCCGGCACTTTTGATCCGG
>JBDKIR010000304.1:0-3229 GCA_039797035.1 Pseudomonadota bacterium
GCGCTTTGCTGGCACGGCCCCTTCGGGCGGCCGGGTGCGGCTTTACGTTGATGATCGGCATATCGGCGATACGCTTGCTGATGAGGCCGGGCGCTGGGCCTTTTCGCCCTCCGAACAGCCCGCCTTGGGGCGGCATCAATTGCGTGTCGATCAGATTTCGCCCCGCGATGGTCAGGTGACCGCACGGGTCAGCGTGCCCTTCCAGCGTGAGGAGCTACCGGCCGAAGCCTTCAGGGATCAGCGGCTTGTGGTGCAGCCGGGGGCCAATCTTTGGCGCATTGCCCGCGCCACCTATGGCAGCGGCACCCGCTATACGGTGATCTATCAGGCCAATCGCGAACAGATCACCGATCCGAATCGCATTTTCCCCGGTCAGGTCTTTGCCCTGCCGACCGCCCAACCCGCCCCCGCGGCTTCCAGCCGGTCCAGATAGGGGTCAAGCGCCAGAACAAAGCGCACCAGCGCCGCCACCAGATCCGTGGCATTGGTCGGCGGCACCAAATCGACATCCGCTTCGAAGCGAATCCGGTGATCGGGCAGCAGGCGCAGGCGCCAACCCTCTGGCAGGCCAGGGTTCAGCGCGGCCACTTCGGCAAAGCTGCTTTGGCGCTGATCGCGGCCGTCGGCGGTGGAGGGTATGCGGGCCGCATCGGTTTCAATCGCCAAGCCATGCGGGCCGAGATCGACCGAACAGCGCCGCCCGCGCCAGTCAAAGATGAATTCTATGGGACGTTCGGCCATTTTGGGTGCCAGACGTCCTTCAGGGTCGATGGCCATGGGGCCAAGGGTGATAAGTTCCATGTGCCCAGTTTGTGCAATTTTGGTAAAAACACTGTAAGCGGAGCCCATGGCACTCGGACAAAGTCTTCGGATCGTTCTCGCCCGGCCTCATCCGGCGGCACGACCCTTCCTGCTCGGTGGCGCTGCTGTAGCGCTGCTGGGGGGCGCCCTGCTGGGCAGTTTCCTTTTCTGGCTTGGGGTGATCTTCACCCTGTTCTGCCTTTATTTCTTTCGCGACCCGGAACGCGTGCCACCGGCGCGGCCGGGATTGGTCCTGGCGCCGGCCGATGGGCATATTGTTTCCGTCCAGCCCGCCAAGCCGCCCGTTGAATTGGGGCTGGGTGAGGAACCGCGTTGGCGGGTGGCGATTTTCCTGTCTGTGCTGGATGTGCATGTGAACCGCATGCCAGTGGAAGGCACGGTGACGCGCATCGCCTACCATCACGGGAAATTCCTGAGCGCCAATATGGACAAGGCGAGCGATGAGAATGAGCGTAATGCTCTGGCGCTTCGCCTGCCCGATGGCCGCGATATCGCGGTGGTGCAGATTGCCGGGCTGATTGCGCGGCGCATTCTGTGTGATGCCAAGGTGGGCGATGCGGTGCAGGCGGGGGATCGCTTCGGCATCATCCGTTTTGGGAGCCGCACCGATGTTTACCTGCCGGTTGGCGTGCTGCCTTTGGTGGCGGTGGGCCAGACCATGATTGGTGGCGAAACCGTTTTGGCGGAATTGACCGCACGATGAATACACCCCGCGAAGCCCCTGCTGAAGGCCGCATGCGGCGCCTGCGTCGGCGTTTTCGCCCGCGTACGCGCCCACGTTTTGAAGGCCAATCCTTCAATCGCCTGATCCCGAATATCATGACAATGCTGGGGCTTTGCTGCGGCCTGGTTGCCATTCGTTCGGCTTTTGAAGGACGATTTTCGGAAGCCGCGGTGCTGATTGTGGTGGCCGGGGTGATTGATGGGCTGGATGGGCGCCTCGCGCGGCTTTTGAAAGCGACCTCTCGCTTCGGGGCGGAATTCGACAGCCTCGCGGATTTTCTTTCCTTCGGTGTGGCGCCCGCCATGGTGCTGTATCTTTGGGCCTTGCAGGATTACCGCGGCATCGGCTTCGCCGCGTCCTTGCTTTTCGCGGTGTGTTCTTCGCTGCGCTTGGCGCGCTTCAATGCGGCGCTGGATGTCGGCCCCGCGCCAAAGCCTGCCTATACCTATAATTTCTTCACCGGCGTGCCGGCGCCGGCCGGCGCGGGCTGTGCGCTTTTTCCGCTTTTTGCCGGCATCTTCTTCGCCCAGATGGAATGGACCATGCCTGCGGCCGTGATGCGCCACCCCTTGCTGGTGGGCGGTGTATTGGTGCTGGTGGGCGGCTTGATGGTGAGCACATTGCCCACTTGGTCCTTCAAGAATTTCAAGGTGCCGCGCGCCGCTGTGCTGCCCTTGCTCCTGGGCGTTGGGCTTTACGTGGCGCTGCTGCTGGCAGAACCCTGGGCGGCCTTGGCCATGGCCGGCATCATCTATCTTGGCATGCTGCCATTTTCGCTGCGGTCTTATGTGCGCTTGAAGCAGGAAGCGGAAAGCCTGTTGGAGCCCGTGCTGGTCACTGACAATGGCAAGGGCGGCGCGGCCCCTTGATGCTGCGCGGCGTATTGCGGTTTTCCCTGGACGGCAGGGCTGTCAGCATCAGCGGCGGGCCCTTTGACGCCCTGCCGCAAGGCGCGCAGGGCCTATGCCTGGAAGCCGAGGCTGAGCGCCGCGATGAAGCGACCTGGCGCGTGGACGTGCCGGATTTCGGCCTGCCGGATGAAGCCCTATTGCGGGCAGCATTGGCCGATATGCTGGCACGGATGCGCGCGGCACCTGATGGCGCTTATCACATCGGCTGCAAGGCCGGGCTTGGACGCACGGGCACCGCCATGGCCTGCCTTGCCATCCTGGCCGGCGCGGTAGAGGGCGACCCGGTGGCCTGGCTGCGTGCGCGCTATCATTCCGGCGCTATCGAAACCCCGGCGCAAGAGGATTTCGTGCGCCGCTTTGCCATAACGCCTGGACCCGCTTAAACCTTCCAAAAAATACAGGAGGCGTTTCATGTCCAAGATCATCGATGATACGACGATTGCCGATTATGCGCGTGACGGCGCCGTGGTGATCCGTGGCGCCTTTGCGCCGCATTGGGTGGAATTGCTGGCCGCCGGGGTGGAACGCAATCTGCGTGAGCCCGGCCCCTTCGGCAAACGCTATACGCCCGAAGGCAAGCCCGGCATGTTCTTCGGCGATTACTGTTCCTGGCAACGCATCGCGGAATATGAGGCGTTTTTGCGCCATTCCCCCGCCGCCGCCATCGCCGGCGCCTTGATGCAAAGCGGCAAGGTCAATCTGTTTCATGAACATGTGCTGGTGAAGGAACCAGGCACGGAAGAACCGACCCCTTGGCACAATGACCAACCCT
>JBDKIR010000305.1:0-5642 GCA_039797035.1 Pseudomonadota bacterium
CCCGGTCTTCTCAGCCAGATAAAGCAAGATCGCCCCGCTTTCGAAGACAGTGATCGGCTTGCCATCCGGCCCATCCGGGTCCTGGATGGCGGGGATGCGGTTATTCGGGCTGAAGGCCAGAAATTCCGGATTGAACTGCTCACCCTTGCTGATATTCACCGGCTTGACCGTATAGGCCAGCCCCATTTCTTCCAGCGCAACACTGATCTTGCGCCCATTCGGGGTGTTCCAGGTCCAAAGAGTGATGCTCATATCCAGGGTCCAATCCTCAAGAAAAACGGCGCGCAGCCAGGGCTACGCGCCGGGGTATCGCATCAAAGCGCGGCCAGAACCGCCTCGGCCTTGCTCACTTCAAAGGCGCCAGGCGCTTCGATGGCCACATGGGTCACCTTGCCATCCTTCGCCACCAGGGCGAAGCGCTGGCAGCGCATGCCAAGGCCGCGCGCCGTCAGGTCGAATTCCAGGCCCATCGCCTTGGTGAAGACGGCAGAGCCATCGGCAATCATGGCAACTTCATCGCTGATGCCCTGGGACTTGCCCCAAGCGCCCATCACAAAGGCATCATTCACGGCCATGCAGGCAATGGCATCAACACCCTTGGCCTTCAGCGCCGCGGCATGTTCCACAAAGCCCGGCAGATGCTTGGCGGAGCAGGTCGGGGTGAAAGCGCCGGGAACGCCAAACAACACCACCGTGCGGCCCTTGAAGAATTCCGTCGTATCAACTTCCTTCGGGCCGTCGGCTGTCCCCTGCATGATTTTCATTGCGGGAATGCTATCGCCAATTTTGATCGTCATGGTGACCTCCTTGTTACCAAACCGCATTTAGCCCTGGGGCGCGCTGCTGTCACGGGCGGGTGCGCCTTGCCGTGGATGTCGCTTGCGCAGACCGCCCTCCGTTCACCCAAGCTTGATCCCGCATAGGTTGAATTTTTAACCTGAACCCGGCTATGGACTTCCCACCATGAGCGCGATCTGCCCCATGGGCTGGCGCCTGCCTGCGGCCTTATGGGCCATTCTTGCGGCGCCCCTGTGGTTGGGCCCCCATTCACCCGCCGCAGCGCAAAGCCCCCCCCAGACCGCGGCCGTGCCAAGCCCTGCGGCGCTGCCGAGGGGTGTGGCAGGCCTGTCGCAGGCGCTTTCCCTGCCGGATGCCGCGCGTCTTGCCACCATCTTTGCCCTACAGGCGGCCGGTGATTGGGCAGCTGCCGAAGCCAACCGGGCGCAGCTGCCGGATCGGCGGTTGGATGGCCATATCCTTGCCCAGCGCTGGCTCCACCCCACAGCACCTCGCCCGGATGCCGAAACCTTGCGGGATTGGCTGGACCGGTTCGGCGATCATCCGCAGGCAGGCGCCATTCACGCCTTGTTGCGGCGTAGCGCGCCGCGTGGCTTCGCCGTGCCCAATCAGCCGAGCGACACACGGCTGGCGGAAGACGAAGCCGCCATTCCTGAAGAACGTGAAGTGCTCAATCTGGGCTTCCAGCGTAATCCGGCGCTGGATCGCAGCATTCGGGACCAGGCGCGTGACGGTGCCATTGATGCCGCGCTGCGCCAGATTGATCAGACGCGCGGCATGTCCCCGGCCTATGCCGCCGCACTCAAGGCCGATATGGCGCAAATCCTGTTTCGCCGTGGTGAGGATGAACAAGCCTTCCGCTTCGCGGCCGAAATCGCCCGCAGCAGCGAAGATCCAACCGGCCGGGCCGCCTTCACGGCGGGGCTCGCGGCTTGGGGGCTTGGCTATTACGATGTCGCCCTGCCCTATCTGGAAGTGAGCGCGCGCGCGACCATGGCTTCGGCCGCGGCGCGTTCCGCCGCAGCCTATTGGGCCAGCCGCGCGGCCATCAGGGCGCGCCAGCCCAATATGCATGTGCCCTGGCTGCTGCAGGCCGCGCAGGAACCGCGCACTTTTTACGGGCTGATGGCGCGCCGCGCGCTCGGCCTCGCACCCGGCTTCGCCTGGCATGCGGAAGCAGGTGGGGAAGAAGGTCTGGCCGCGCTCGCGGAAACGGCAGGCGGATGGCGGGCCTTGGCGCTGGTGCAAATCGGGCAGACGGCTTTGGCGGAAGCCGAATTGCGACGGCTTTGGTCCGTTGCGCGCGGCAATGCGGCGCTGCTGCGCGCCATGCTTGCGCTGGCATCCCAAGCGGGCATGACCCATCTTGGGGCGCAGCTGGCGGAACTGGCGCAAAGTGCCGATGGGCGGCCTCGTGATTTGGCGCGCTTTCCCTTGCCGCGCTTGCAGCCCGCACAAGGGTTTCGGGTTGAACCTTCCCTGCTTTATGGCCTGGTGCGGCAGGAATCGAATTTTGACTCCGCCGCGGTATCGCCTGCGGGGGCGCGTGGCTTATTGCAAGTCATGCCGGCGACAGCCGCCTTTTTGGCGAATGACCCTTCCTTCGCGTCTGAAGGTGCGGATCGGCTGAATAATCCGGGCCTGTCACTCGAACTTGGCCAACGCTATCTGCATTATCTGGCGCGTCAGGAATTGGTAAGCGGGGATCTGATCCGCCTATTGGCGGCCTATAATGCAGGCCCCGGCAACCTCGCGAAGTGGCTGCCGGCGGCACGGCACCGCGATGATCCTTTGTTGTTCATCGAAGCCATCCCGATCGATGAAACCCGCCAGCATGTGCAGCGTGTCCTCGCCTATTCCTGGATTTATGCCTCCCGGCTTGGTTTGCCGGCGCCGAGCCTCGATCTCATCGTGCAAGGGGAATTCCCCCGCTTCATGTCGATGGAAGATGTCACGGCCATGCTGGGCAGCATGCCTGCGCCTGTGGGGCGCCTGCGCTGATTTTGGGCGTTGTCGCTTGGCGTGCTGCGCCGCATGATGGCGCCAATAACCGCCACGGAGAAAAAACGTGCCGATTGATGAAAGCCTGAAATTCCTGCCGGTGAATATCGCCGTGCTGACCGTGAGCGACACGCGCGATATGGCGAGCGACCGTTCCGGCCAAACCCTGCAAGACCGGATCGAAGCCGCGCAGCATCACTGTGTGGCGCGCGAGATTGTGAAGGATGATCCGGACGCGATTGAAGCCGTGCTGCGGCGCTGGATTGCGGACCCTTCCGTGGATTGCGTGATCACCACCGGCGGCACCGGCATCACCGGGCGGGATGTGACACCGGAAGCCTTCAAGCGCGTGCTGGAAAAGGAAATCGAAGGCTTCGGCGAATTATTCCGCTGGATCAGCTTTCAGAAGATCGGCACTTCCACCATTCAATCCCGCGCCATGGGCGGTGTTTCTGGCAGCACCTATCTTTTCGCGCTGCCGGGTTCAACCGGCGCCTGCAAGGATGGCTGGGATGAGATTTTGCGCTTCCAATTGGATTCGCGGCACCGCCCCTGCAATCTGGTGGAGCTGATGCCGCGCCTTTTGGAGCATCTGAAGCCCGCGTGACGGGCGCGCGAGGGATAACCCCTCGCGCGTTATGCCTTACGCCGCCTTGGAAGTTGCCAAGGCCTTCCACACGCTTTCCGGCGTGGCCGGCATATCAATATGCTTCACGCCATCACCAGCCAGCGCATCAACCACGGCATTGATCAAGGCGGGCGGGCTGCCAACAGCGCCAGCCTCCCCCGCGCCCTTCACGCCAAGCGGATTGGTCTCACACGGGACTTCGATGAAATCCACATCAATATTGGGCAGATCATCGGCACGCGGCAGCGCGTAATCCATGAAAGACGCCGACAGAAGCTGGCCGCTTTCATTATCAAAGGCCGTGCGTTCCAGCATGGCCTGACCAATGCCCTGTGCCACGCCACCATGCACCTGGCCGCGCACGATCAGCGGGTTCAGCGCATGGCCGACATCATCGATCACAACATAATTCACGACTTTGATGATGCCGGTATCGGGTTCCACCTCAACCTCGGCCGCGTGGCAGCCATTGGGGAAGGTGTGGGATTTGATCTGCGCCACTTCCAGCGCATCCAGCAGCGTGACTTCCTGGCCCTTGGCAGCGCGCGCCTTCTGGGCTGCCGCCAATTCCAGAATGCCAATGCCCTTATCGGTGCCGACCACGCCAAAGCGGCCATTGGCCGTGGTGAATTCAATATCCGCCACTGCCGCTTCCAGATGCTCGGACGCGGCCTTCTTGCCCTTTTCAACAACCGAAGCGGCCGTCACCAGAATGGCCTGGCCTTCGGAATAAAGGCTGCGCGCACCGCCCGTGCCGCCGCCCGAGGGCAGGCTTTCGGAATCGCCCTGCTTCACGCGGATTTTTTCAATCGGAATGCCGAGTTCGTGGCTGGTCAGCATGGCATAGGCGGTTTCATGCCCCTGCCCCGTGCTTTGCGTGCCAACATAGACATCCACGAACCCATCATCGGCAAAACGCACCGCTGCGTTTTCGGTCGCGTCACCGCCGGTGGCTTCCAAATAATAGGCAAAGCCAATGCCGCGCCTTTTGCCACGACGCTGGGCGTCAGCGCGCCGCGCCGCAAAGCCGGACCAATTCAGCCGTTCAAGCGCGGTATCCATGAGCTTGGCGAATTCACCGGAATCATAGCGCTGCCCCATGGCCGAGACGTAAGGCATGGCCGATGACGGCACCATGTTGCGCTTGCGGATCGCCACGCGATCCATGCCGATTTCCTGCGCCGCCGTATCAATCAGGCGCTCCACCAGATAATTGCTCTCCGGCCGGCCAGCACCGCGATAGGCATCCACCGGCACGGTATTGGTGATCACGCCAACAACATTGGCGTAGATGGCGCCGAAATCATAAACACTCGCCAGCACCTTGGTGCCCGCACCGGTCGGGATGAAGGGCGCGAAGGTGTTCAGATAGGCGCCCATATTCGCCCAATTCTTGGTGCGCAGCGCAAGGAACTTGCCATCCTTATCGAGCGCCAATTCACCGGCGGTGATATTGTCGCGCCCATGCGTGTCTGACTGGAAGGCTTCCGTACGCTCGGATGTCCATTTCACCGGGCGCTTCAATTTGCGCGCGGCGAAGCAGGTCAGCACATGTTCGGCATACAAGAACAGCTTCATGCCAAAGCCACCGCCGACATCGGGCGTCACCACGCGGAAATGATCTTCAGGCAGGTTGAAGACGCTGCCGGCCAGGAGCTTGCGCACCAGCCAAGACCCCTGGGTATTGGTGTGCAGCGTCCACTTATTGCTGCCGGCATCGTAATCCGCCACCGCCGCCCGGGCTTCCATGCTGGCTACCACAATGCGGTTATTCACCACCGTCAGGCGCGTGACATGCGCGGCCTTGGCAAATAGCGCATCAGTCTTGTCCTTGTCGCCCACATGCCAATCGAAGCAGGTATTATTGGGCGCACTCGGCCAAACCTGTGGCTGGCCTGGCTTGGTCGCGGTCGCCAGATCGGTGGCGGAGGGCAGGATTTCGTAATCCACCTCAATCGCCTCAGCGGCATCGCGCGCGGCCTTGGCGCTTTCGGCCACCACGAAGGCAACCGGGTCACCCACATGGCGTACCGTGCCTTCCGCCAGCGTCGGGCGCGGCGTGGAGGAGATGGCCGAACCGTCACTATTCTTGAGCGGGATCAGGCAAGGCAGCGGCCCAAGCCCCTCGGCGGCCAGATCGGCCGAAGTGTAAACCCCAAGCACCCCAGGCATGGCTTTGGCGGCGCTGGTGGAAATGCCCTTGATCGCGGCATGG
>JBDKIR010000306.1:0-5395 GCA_039797035.1 Pseudomonadota bacterium
GCCGCCATGATTGACGAAGCCGTCAGCGAAATCCGCACGGCGCTGCAGGCCGCCTAAGCAGGTGTCATGATACGCAAGCGGCGATTTTGGGGCCTCGCCGCTTGCTTCTTCATCCTGTTGCTCACGCCCTTTTTGCTCGATCGGCTTTTCCCGCCCAACCTCTCGCGCCTGCATTCTGTGGGCGTGGAGGTGCAGGATCGCGACGGGCGCATCCTGTCTGTTCTGCCCGCGCCGGGTAGCTTTTGGCGCCTGGCGACCCGGCCGGAAGATGTTGCGCCCATTCTGCTTGATCTGCTGATCGCGGCCGAGGATCGGCGCTTTTATGACCATGTCGGCGTTGATCCGCTGGCGCTGGCGCGCGCGGCGGGGCAATGGCTGCGCGCGGGGCGCGTGGTCTCCGGCGGGTCCACCATCACCATGCAGGCAGCGCGGCTTTTGGAACCGCGCCCGCGTGGGTTGCGCGCCAAGGCGATTGAAATCTTCCGCGCCTTTCAGTTGGAAGCGCGTTTCAGCAAGCGTGACATCCTGGGCATTTGGCTGACGCTGGCGCCGCAGGGCGGCAATATTGAAGGCATGCGCGCGGGTGCGCTGGCCTGGTTTGGCCGCCCAGCGCAGCGCCTGGATGCGGCGGAAGCCGCGCTGCTGATTGCGCTGGCCCGGCGCCCGGCAGCGCTCAGCCCTGATCGGCACGCGGCAGCGGCGCGCGCGGCGCGGGATGATCTGCTGCGCCGCCGCGCCGTGGCCATGCTTTCCGCCGCTGATCAGGCTTTGGCACTATCGGCGCCCCTGCCCTCCATGCGCCTGCCCATGCCGGGGCTGGCGCCACATCTGGCGCGGGAATTGGCGCGGCGGGGGGCTTCCCCGATCCGCAGCAGCCTGGATGCCGGGCTGCAACGCGCCAGCGAAAGACTGGCCCAGCAGGCGCTGACCCAATTGCCAGAACGCGCGAGCCTTGCGCTGATCATCGCTGATCTGTCCACGCGCGAGACCCGCGCCCTGGTGGGTGGGGTTTTTGGCGACGAAAACCGCGCCGGCGCCTTGGATTTGACGCTGGCGACCCGCTCGCCCGGTTCTGCGCTGAAACCCTTTCTCTATGCCATGGCCTTTGAACAGGGGCTGGTGCGGCCCGATACGCTGCTTGCCGACCTCCCGCGCCGCTTTGGCGCTTATGCGCCCGAGAATTTCGATCGCGGCTTTGCCGGGCGCATCACGGCGGCTGAGGCTTTGCGGCTTTCGCTCAACCTGCCGGCGGTTGCGTTATTGGATGGCATAGGGCCGGCGCGCTTCGCGGCGTCTCTCCGTGCCGCCGGGGCGGCACCAGTGCTGCCGCGCGGGGTGGATGCGTCCCTGCCTTTGGCGTTGGGCGGCGCGGGGACGAATCTGCGCGATATGGTGGGGCTTTATGCGCTGCTGGGGGATGGTGGCCGGGCGGGTGGGCTGCGCTTCACCCCTGGCCCGGCGCCACAAGGCGCGCCGGTGTTGGAAGCGCGCGCGGCGGCGGCGGTGGCCGGGCTGTTGGTACAGGATTTCCCCGGCGGCGGTCCGCGCGGGGTGGCGTGGAAGACCGGTACCTCCTGGGGTGGGCGCGATGCCTGGGCCTTCGGCTTTGATGCCCGGCATGTCGCGGGGGTTTGGGTGGGGCGGCCCGATGGCACGCCAATCCCCGGCCTGACCGGGCGGGATGCGGCGCTGCCCCTGCTGGCCCGGGTTTTCGCCCTTTTGCCGGCCGCCCCCCTGGAACGCGCGGCGATTCGGCCCGATGCGGCGCCCGCCGCGCTGGGGGCAGACCCGCTCAGGCTGCTTTTTCCTCCACCGGGCGCCGTGCTGGCCGAAGGGGCCGGGCCGGTGGTGCTGCGCGTTGCCGGCGGGCGGCGGCCGCTGACCTTCCTGGTGGATGGCGCACCCATTGCGCGGGACGCCACGCGGCGGGAATTGGCCTGGCTGCCACCCGGGCCGGGTTTTTACCGCATTGCCATCATGGATGCCGAAGGCGCCCTGGTCGCCGCTGACCTGCGCGTTGCGCCCCCCGGTGCGCCGCGCGCTGAAGGTGCCGTTTTACGCCTGACACCCACCGACTGATTCTGGGGCTTGCGCGCAAGAGAGCCTCGCCCGACCATAGGCACCAGAAAGACGGAGCAGAGCGTGGCGCAGTTCAAAGGCACTGAAAACTATGTCGCAACCCGGGAGCTGGAGGTTGCGGTGAATGCCGCGGTGGCGCTGGAACGCCCGCTGCTGATCAAGGGTGAACCGGGCACGGGCAAGACCGTGCTGGCGCAGGAAATTGCCAAGGCGCTCGGCTATCCGCTGATTGAATGGCACATCAAATCCACCACCAAGGCGCAGCAGGGCTTATATGAATATGACGCCGTCAGCCGGCTGCGCGACGGCCAGCTTGGTGACCCGCGCGTGCATGACATTGCGAATTACATTGTGCGCGGCAAGCTGTGGGAAGCCTTTGAAGCCGACCACCCGGTGGTGTTGCTGATTGATGAAATCGACAAGGCCGATATCGAATTCCCGAACGACCTGCTGCTCGAACTCGATCGCATGGAATTCTATGTCTATGAGCTGCGGCGCAATGTGAAGGCGCGGCATCGGCCGGTGGTGATCATCACATCAAATAATGAAAAGGAATTGCCGGACGCGTTTTTGCGCCGCTGCTTCTTCCATTACATCCGCTTCCCGGATCGGGAGACGATGGAAAAGATCGTGCAGACGCATTTCCCGAATATCCGCCAGGATTTGCTGCGCGAAGCACTCACGGTGTTCTTCGATGTGCGCAATGTGAATGAATTGAAGAAAAAGCCTGCCACATCCGAATTGCTGGATTGGCTGAAGCTACTGACGATTGAAGACATGCCCCCCGAAGCGCTGCGCAGCCAGGACAATAAAACCGCCATCCCGCCGCTTTATGGCGCCCTGCTGAAAAACGAACAGGATGTGCATTTGTTCGAACGCCTGGCCTTTCTGACGCGGCGCAAGGTCTGATGCAGCGCATGCCCCGATAGATCAGAACGATGTTCGCCCCCTTCATCATTGCGCTGCGCGCTGCCGGCGTGCCGGCTTCCATCACGGAATATCTGGCCTTACTGCGCGCGCTGAAGGCGGGTGTGGCCGGGTTTGATGTGGAGGATTTCTACCATTTGGCGCGCGCCGCGCTGGTGAAGGATGAACGCCATCTGGATCGCTTCGATCGGGTTTTTGGGGAAATTTTCAAGGGCTTGGAATCGCCCCCCGGTACGGCGGAAACCACGGTGGAAATCCCCGCCGAATGGCTACGCAAAATGGCCGAGAAATTCCTGACCGAGGAAGAACGCGCCCAAATCGAAGCCCTGGGGGGCTTTGACAAGCTGATGGAAACGCTCCGTCAGCGGCTTGCAGAACAAAAGGGCCGGCATCAGGGCGGATCAAAATGGATCGGCACCGCTGGCACATCGCCCTTCGGCGCTTATGGCTATAATCCCGAAGGTGTCAGGATTGGGCAGGAGGAAAGCCGCAATCGCCGCGCCGCCAAGGTGTGGGACAAGCGCGTCTACAAGGATCTGGATGAGGATGAGGCATTATCCTCGCGCAACATGAAGGTCGCTTTGCGCCGGTTGCGTCGCTTTGCGCGCACCGGGGCGGCGACAGAATTGGATATGCCAGGGACCATTGGCGCGACCGCGCGCAATGGTGGGTCGCTTGATCTGCATATGGTGCCGGAAAGGCGCAATGCGGTGAAGGTGTTGCTGCTGATGGATATTGGCGGTTCCATGGATGACCATATCCGCATCTGTCAGGAATTGTTCTCGGCCGCGCGCGGTGAATTCAAGCATCTGGAATTCTACTACTTCCATAATTGCCCGTATGAACGCCTCTGGCGCGAAAATCGCCGCCGCAAGGAAACCGAAAAATCAACGCATGAGGTGCTTCGCACCTATGGCCCGGATTGGCGCCTGGTGCTGGTGGGTGATGCCACCATGGGGCCTTACGAGATCTCTCAGCCCGGCGGGTCTGTTGAGCATTGGAATGAGGAATCAGGCATGGTCTGGATGGGGCGCCTGACACGGCATTTCCGCCGCGCTGCCTGGCTCAATCCCGTGGATCAGCAGCATTGGCGCTATACCCATTCCATCGGCATGATGCAGGGGCTGATGGAAAACCGCATGCATCCGCTGACCCTGGCGGGGCTTGAATCCATGGCGCGGGAATTGGCGAAATGATGCCTGCGCCACAATCAAATCATCGTAAGAAGGAAGTGTCGTTTCATGGCCACTAAGCCTCGTTTGCCGCGCGGGCGGCAGTTTTTTGCCAATCCCGGCCCGACCAATATCCCCGATTCCGTGCTGCATGCAGTGGCGCATGTCACGATTGATTTCAATGATCCTGCTTTCATCAAGGTCTATGAAAAATGCGTGGCCGGGTTGAAGCGTGTGCTGAAAACCGAACAGCAGATTTTCATGTATACGGGTTCAGGCCATGCCGCCTGGGAAGCAAGCCTGGTCAATCTTTTCTCCCCTGGCGATAAGATCGCGATCATTGAAACCGGCCATTTTTCCCAGAATTGGGCACAAATGGCTGAGGATTTGTCGCTGGAAGTGGAAACCATCGCTGCGGATTGGCGCCGTGGCCTGGATTTTGCCACGCTTCGCGCCGCGCTTGCCGCGGATAAGACGCATAGCATCAAGGCCGTCTGCGCGGTGCATAACGAAACAGCAACCGGCATGGAATTGCCGCTGCAACAAGTGCGTGCCGTGATGGATGAGGTGGGGCATCCTGCCTTGTTGTTGAGCGATACCATCTCCTCACTCGGATCGCTCGATTTCCGGATGGATGAATGGGGTGTGGATGTCGCGGTGGGCGGTAGCCAGAAGGGCTTGATGTTGCCCACCGGCATGTCCTTCACCGGCGTCTCGGCCAAGGCGATGGAAGCGCATAAGACTTCGCGCCTGCCGAAATCCTATTTTTCCTGGACGAAAATGCTTTCGCGTCCGCTGAAATCCTTCATCGGCACCACGCCGACCTCACTTTTCTACGGTCTGGAAGAAAGCCTGCGCCTGCTTGAAGAAGAAGGGCTGGATCAGGTTTTCGCGCGCCATTCACGCCTGGCGGAAGCGGTGCGCCGCTGCGTGCGCCATTGGTCCGGCAATGCGGGGCCGCAGCTTTTCTGCACCAATCCTGATCGCTATTCGGATAGCGTGACGTCCATCCTGATGCCTGAGGGCCATGATGCGGAAGCGGTGCGCCGCACCGCGCTGCATACCTTCAATGTCTCCTTGGGTGGTGGGCTTGGGCCATTGGGCGGCAAGGTATTCCGTATCGGGCATTTGGGCGATTTGAATGAACCGATGATCCTTGGCACGCTTTCCGTTGTGGAAATGGCGCTGAAGCTGAATGGCGTGCCACATGCGCCAGG
>JBDKIR010000307.1:0-3093 GCA_039797035.1 Pseudomonadota bacterium
ACCTTCGACCGGGTTATCGAAACTTCCAATGGTGGCGTGGATACCATTGTGACTTCCATCAGCATGACCATACCGGATCATGTCGAAGCACTAAGCATTGCCGCCGATGGCATCGGTGTCACCCTGACAGGCGGCGCTGGCAATGACATGCTGATCGGCAACGGGTTTGCCAATACATTCAATGGCGGTGTGGGTGATGATGTCATCCTCGCCGGTAATGTTACCCTTGCAGATATCTACGCGCTCTTTGCAACCTAGCAGCGCTACCCTCGCGCCAAATCCCGCCTGAACCAGACATAAAGCGCCAGCGCTGCGCCAAGTGCTGTCACCGCAAAGAAAATCGGCGCCGTCGCACTACCCGTGATATCCCTGAGCCATCCGGCAAAGGCCGGGCAACCCGTGCAGCCGGCGTAGAACCACACGAAATATACACCCAAGCCCCGCGCGCGGCGTTCCGGCGCCACGGCCTCGGCCGCCAATGCCGAAAACACCGTGATGGGCAGCGCGTAGCAGAAGCCATGCAGCAGGCCGAAAAACGGCGCCCAGGCCACATCCAGCATGGGCAAGGCAAGCGCGGCCAGCATGGCAAGCAGGCTTGCGCTGATGGTCATGGGGCCCGCGACACCCGCGCGGCGTGCAAGCCAGGCGCCTGCCGGCACCGCCAGCAGATTGGACCAGGAAATGAGGGAGACAGCGAAACTCGCCTCCGCCAGGCCAAGCCCGCGCGCCATCAGCATCGGCGGCGCGAAGCTCACCAGCACCATATAGGCGCCATTCACCAGCGCCCAGCAGGCGCCGGCCAGGCACATGCGGCGAAACTCATCGCGCGTCAGTGCGCTGCTGGTAGCGGTGCTGATTGGCACGGCGCGCGGCTCCGGACCGCGGGCGAGTGCCACCGCGACGAAGGCGATGCCGGCGGCAAAGGCCGCGACCTGATAGGGAAATTGCCAGCCATGATCAGGCACAAAACCGGGCAGGGCGGCCTGCGCTGCCGCAATGCCGAGCGGCCAGCCAAGCACATAAACCGCCATGGCGGGGAAAAGGTCTCGGCCCAGGAAGCGGTCCTGCACCATTTTCGTCAGCAACAGGATCACCAGCAGCGTGCCAAGCCCCATGAGCAGGCGCCCCGCCATCAGTAGCGCCACATCTTCCGCATGTGCCGAAACAAGCGCGCCCAGAATCAGCAGCACAAGCCCCAGCAGCACACCGCGCCTGTCGCCCAAGCGCCGCGCGACCAGGCCCAAAGGATAGGCGAGGAAAAGCCCCGGCAGCCAGAACAAGCCAACCAGCGTGCCGAAGCCAGCCCAATCCAGCGCGAAGGCATCCACCAAGGCAGGACCAGCCGCGCCAGGTGCCTGGAACATCGTGCCGAGCGCTGCGCGCAGGATGAAGACTGCCAGCAAAAACGCAGCGGCTGACTTCAAAAAACCCATATCAATCTAGCCCTGCCATTGCGCCGCAGCGCCACCATCGCGTTTTGTCGGAACAGCCGTGCCAAGCGCTTGCCACGCGCAGCACAGATGCCGATGAAGCAATGCGCTTCCCACCAGCGTCTGGCACCGCCCTTGCCCTCAACATAGGGCAAAGCACGCAGGCGTTCGCGGAGCGCCGCATGCCGGCGTGCATTCCAACCGGCAGCCATGCGTCGGCTGAAGGGATTACCGGCGGCGATGAAAACGCCTTCCGGCACGTGCCAGCATCGCAGCACCGCATCCAAGGCCGGTGCGCGCTTGCCGATGCGCATGACATGCGCGCCTGCGAAATAGCAGGAAGCGTGATAGGCGCGGGCAAGCTTTGCGTTTTCTGCCAAACCGCTCATCGCAACTGCATCAAGATGCCCTTGAGGTAAGCGCTTTCCGGCAACATGGGATGCAGCGGATGATCCGGCCCCGCGCCGCCCATATGCAGGATGCGCGCTTCCCGCCCGGCGCGCTGTACGCCCCAGGCGACAGCATCGGCGAATTCGCCGGGTGCTACATGATGGCTGCAAGACGCAATGAAGAAAAACCCAGCCTTTTCGACCAGGCTCGCCCCAAGTCGCGCCAGCTT
This sequence comes from Pseudomonadota bacterium, assembly GCA_039797035.1. Classification (GTDB taxonomy): domain Bacteria; phylum Pseudomonadota; class Alphaproteobacteria; order Acetobacterales; family Acetobacteraceae; genus Neoroseomonas. Next base: position 2,050 of record JBDKIR010000307.1, read on the forward strand.
GCCATAGGCGCGCAGCGCCGCCGGTTGGTCCTTGCGCGCCTTGGCAAAGGCGGGCGGGTCCGTGATCACCACACCAAAACGCTTGCTAGCACCCACCATGCGTTCCAGGGCTTCCAAGGCCTCGGCCTTTTGGATCTCGACGCGATCAGCAACGTCATTGCGGCGCGCGGCTTCCTGCGCCAATGCCAGCGCAGCTTCGCTGCGATCCAGCAGCGTGACATGCGCTGCACCTGCGACCGCAGCTGAAACGCCAAAGCCGCCCGTGTGGCAGAAGGCGTCCAATACCGTGGCGCCTTTCGCAAGCCGCGCAACACGGGCGCGATGTTCGCGCTGATCAAAAAACCAGCCGGTTTTCTGCCCGCCCAAGGGATCGACAGCGAAAATCAGGCCGCTTTCTTCCACCGTGATCATGCCGGCTTCGCCATTCAGCAGCTTGGTTTCTTCTGGCAGGCCTTCCAGCGCACGCACGGCGCTGTCATTGCGTGCAATCACCATACGGGGCTGAATAAGGGCGTGCAGTGCTTCCAGGATCAAGGGCGTGGCGGCTTCCATGCCGGCGCTATTGGCCTGGATGGTCACCGCATCGCCGTAGCGATCAATTACCAATCCCGGCAGGCCATCGGCTTCGGCATGGATCAGCCGGTAATGTGGGCGGTCGAACAGCTTGTCGCGCAGGCTCAGCGCTTCCTGCAAGCGCTTCCTGAACCAGACCGTATCACAGGCCGCATCCGGGTTCCGGTCCAGCTTGCGCGCGGCAATCAGCGAATGCGGGTTGAAATGCCAAACGCCATGCTTGACGCCATCATCGCCTTCCAGCCGCACCACACTCCCTGGCGGCAGCGCCTTGGCCGCTGGGTTCATCGCGATTTCATTGGAAAAGGCCCAAGGATGGCCCGCCTTCACGCGGCGGTCGCGGCCAGGGAGAAGGCGGATCAGGGGCGGTGGGGCTACATTCATGGGCGGACCATGGCGCCTAAAGCCGGTGCGCGCCAAGTGGCAACACTTGGCTGCGCGGGGTGTGGCAGCAAATAAATATTTAGCGCC
>JBDKIR010000308.1:0-3448 GCA_039797035.1 Pseudomonadota bacterium
ATCCTCCACCGTGTCGTGCAGCAACCCGGCCAGAATGGCCTCCTCAGGTGCGCCATGCTCGGCCAGGATCGCCGCAACCTCGATCACGTGGTTCACATAGGGTTCGGCCGCCGCGCCCTTACGCACCTGCCCAGCATGGGCACGTGCAGCAAAAAGGGTGGCGCGCAGCACTTGCGCGGTGAGGGAGGCCTCCATGGGCTATTCACTAGCGCCCTGCGACAAAAGGGAAAAGGGGGCGGCGCAAGGGGGTGTGCTATGGGCGAAAGGCTGATAAATCCCCGACATGTTCAAGATTCGTCTATCCCGCCGCGCTCTCATCGCGGCCAGCCCCCTGCTTGCTGCGCCCGCCTTGGCACAAGCACCCTTTCCCAATCGTCCGATCCGCCTGGTGGTGGGCTTCACCCCTGGCGGCGCCACCGACATTTCCGCCCGCGCCTTTGCGCCGAAAATGTCGGAAGTACTGGGCCAACCGGTGATCGTGGAAAACCGGCCGGGCGCGGGCAGCAACCTGGCCACCGAAATCGTCGCCCGTAGCCCCGCTGATGGCTATACCATCCTGCTGGCCACGCTCGGCGCCCTGGTCATCAGCCCCATGGTGATGCGCCTGCCGATCGACCCGGCGCGGGATCTGGTGCCGATTTCCATCGCTGTTGACCTGTTCAATATCCTGACCGTGCCGGCGGATCGCCCTTGGCGGAGCGCGGCCGATATCATCGCGGCGGCCAAGGCCCGCCCCGGCCAGCTTTCCTGGGGCCATAGCGGCATTGGCAGCGCGCCCCAATTGGCCGGGTTGCTCTTCGCCAAAATGGCTGGGATCGAAACGATCGAGGTTTCCTACCGTGGCGGAAACCTGGTCGCGACGGATATGATTTCCGGTCGGCTGGATTACGGTTTCCCGACCTCGCCCTCGGTCATGGCGCATATCGAAAGCGGCAAGTTGCGCGGGCTTGCGGTGCCAACCCTGCAACGCTCCCGCCTGCTGCCCAATATCCCAACGGTGGCGGAAACCGGCCTGCCTGGCTTCAATGTGCCGTCCTGGTACGCGGTGGTGGCACCGCGTGGCACCCCGGAACCGGCCGTGCAGCGCTTGGCGCAGGCGATGCGCATTGCGCTTGAGGACCCCGAGGTCATCGGCATCCTGAACCGCAATGGGCTGGAAGCCATGCCCTCAACCCCGGCGGAATTCGCGGCCGCCTGGGCGGCGGAGCGGACCAAATGGGAACCGATCATTCGCGAAAGCGGCATCAAGATCGAATAGCCGCGCAGGGCCTGTTTGGCGTATAGGGGGGCAGAAAGGATTTTCTGCCCGTGAATGCCATGCCCCCCGATCCCGCCCAGGCCCTGCAAGAAGCCGCCCGCGCCGCGCGCGCTGCCACAAGCGCCCTGGCCGCAGCGCCACGGGCGCAAAAGGATCAGGCGCTGCTGCTGGCCGCCGCCGCGCTGCGGGCGCATGAAGCGGACATCACCGCAGCCAATGCCGAGGATATCGCCGCCGCGCCCGGACTTTCAGCCGCCTTCCGTGATCGGCTGATGCTGAACCCTGCACGTATCGAAGCCATGGCGAAGGGGCTTGAGGAAGTGGCCGCGCTACCGGACCCGGTTGGGCGCGTGCTGACCGAATGGTCGCGGCCCAATGGGCTACGCTTTCAGCGTGTAGCGCAACCGCTTGGCGTGATTGGCATGATTTTCGAAAGCCGGCCCAATGTCACCGCCGATGCGGCGGCACTTTGCCTGAAATCGGGCAATGCGGTGATTTTGCGCGGCGGGTCCGAAAGCCTGCGCAGCGCCACCGCTATCCATGCCTGCATGGTGGAAGGCTTGCGGGGCGCGGGCTTGCCGGAAGCAGCGGTGCAAGTGGCCCCCAGCGCGGACCGCGCCTTTGTTGGTGCCATGCTGCGCGCTTCAGGCCTGATTGATCTTATCGTGCCGCGTGGCGGCAAGGGTTTGGTGACGCGCGTGATGGAAGAAGCGCGCGTGCCGGTGCTCGCGCATGCTGAGGGGCTTTGCCACACCTATGTGCATGCTGCGGCGGATCACGCCATGGCGCGGAGTGTGTTGGCCAATGCCAAAATGCGCCGCACTGGCGTTTGTGGTGCGACCGAAACCTTGTTGATTGATGCCGCCATCGCGCCCGCACTTCTCCCCGCGCTGATTGCGGATTTACGCGCGCTTGGCTGCGATTTCCGCGCCGATGAGGCAGCGCGCGCGATCGTGCCGGACCTCAAACCCGCAACCGAGGAAGATTACGCGACCGAATGGCTTGATGCGATCCTGTCGGTGAAAACTGTCTCGGGCGTTGCCGACGCGCTCGCACATATTCGCCGCTTCGGCAGTGAGCATACTGAAGCGATTATCACGGAAGATGCCGCAGCCGCGCAGCAATTCCTGGATGGCATCGCTTCCGCCGTTGGGCTGTGGAATGCGTCCACGCAATTCTGCGATGGCGGGGAATTCGGCTTTGGCGCTGAAATCGGCATTGCGACCGGCAGGCTGCATGCACGCGGTCCCGTTGGGCTCGAACAGCTTTGCACCTATCGCTACAAGATTATCGGCACGGGGCAGACGCGTCCCTGATGTGACCATGGCAGTGTTTCCAAAGCTGGTTGGTTTTTGTCTGCTGGCCATGGGCGCGCTGCCCGTGGCGCAGGCCGCCTGCCCGGATGATGCCGCCATCGCAGGCTTTGCAGGCCAGATACTGCAGCGCCAATCGCCAACCCCTTTCGCGGCACTTTCCCCCGCTGATGGGCGCTGCGTGCAGGAAAGGCTGGTGGCGCTGTTCGCCCAGCCTTTGGGGGATGTGGTGGGCTTCAAGCTGGGGCTGACCAATCCGGCCATTCAGCAGCGTTTCGGCCTTACGCACCCGATCCGAGGTGCCATTTTCCACGCCACGCTGCGCGCGACCTCGGGCGCGGAAATTGAAGCACGCTTCGCCGCCGTGCCAGTTTTGGAAGCGGATATGCTGGTGCGGATCAGCCGCGCTGGGGTTGAGGCAGCGGGGCAGGATCACGCGGCGCTGCTCAGGCATATCGATCAGGTGATCCCCTTTATTGAATTGCCTGATCTGGTCTATGCGCCGGATTATCGGCCAAGCCTTGGTGATCTGCTTGCCATTAATGTCGGCGCGCGGCTTGGTGTGCAGGGCCGCCCAATTGCGGTGACGCCAAGCGCGGATTTCATCGCGGCACTGGGCCGGATGAGCATTTCCCTCCATCAGGATGGCAGGGAGGTATCGCGCGCCCCCGGGGCCGCCATTCTGGGCCATCCGCTAAATGCGCTCGCCTGGATCGCGCAGGATTTGGCGCGGGAGGGTAGGGCGCTAAAGCTTGGGGAGATGATTTCGCTCGGCGCCTTTTCCCCGCCCCAGCCCGTTATGGCAGGTCAGGTCTGGACCGCGCGGTATGAGGGGCTTGGCCCATCGCAGGATGTGGTGGTGCGGTTTCGGTGAGCC
>JBDKIR010000309.1:0-4928 GCA_039797035.1 Pseudomonadota bacterium
CGGCTTCCTGCAAGCGGGGGAAGTACCGGCAGCGGATAGCGACGCGGCTGCATTGCGCCGCTGGCGCGCACGCCATGCGGCGGTGGCTTTGGGTATTCAGGAAGCTGCGCTGTGGTTGGCCGATGCGCGGGATGGCACCACGCCACGGCGCGCCGCGCTGCGCGCCGCATTACACGCCGAAGCCGCGCCCATATTTCCCTTACAAGGGCGCGATCTTTTGGCTGCGGGCGCCGCCCCCGGCCCGGCGCTGGGTGCGCTTCTGGCCGAGGTGGAGGCCTTTTGGATTGCGGGCGGTTGCCTAGCCGATCACGCTGCCTGCCTTACTGAGGCAAAGCGGCTGATGCGGCGGTAAGGTAACTACTTCGGCAGCACCGCCTGCAAGGAGGTGCGCACATGGATCGCCGCCGGGCCAGGTGCGGCGAGTGCTTCCGCCAGCTTCGGCATATCCGCATCCGTTTCAATCCGCGTCACCGGCACCCGAAACGCTGCACACCAGGCGGCGAAATCCGGGTTTTCCAGGCTGGTGCCACTCACGCGGCCCGGATGGGCGCGTTCCTGATGGATGCGGATGGACGCATAGGAACCATTATCCGACAGGATCATCTTGAGCGGCACGCCACGCGCGACCGCGACGGCGAATTCCCCGCCGGTCATCAAGGCGCCACCATCACCGACCAACGCAATCACCTGCCGATTGGGATGGCGCAGCGCCGCCGCCACGCCGGCCGGCACACCGAAACCCATGGACCCCGCGACAGGCGCCAGCAGCCGGCGCGGTGAAACCCAGGCGATCTTGCGATAGAAGGGCGCGCCGAAAGTGCCGGCATCCAGCGCAATCATCGCGTCCGGCGCGGCGATTTCGCCAATCAGCTTGGCGATACGCGCAAAGGCAACGCCATCATTATGCGTGGTTGGCGCAACCTGACTGTCGGCGGTTTGCAGATCACGCAGCTTTTTCGCCCAGGCGCTGCGTGTGGCGGGGGCGCTCGGTTTTTCCGCACCAAGCGCGGCCAGTACCGCGCGCGCATCGGCGGCCACGGCAAGCTCCGCCGGGAAATGCCAACCGAGGAAGCGCGGTTCCGCGCAGATATGCGCAAGCCGCTGACCGGGTGCGGGCCAGGTCCAGCCTTGCGTGGTGATATCAGTCAGCCGCGTGCCAAGGGCCACCACCAGATCCGCATCGGCAAAAGCGGCGCGCTGCGCATCCGGATTACGCAAACCAAGATCGCCCGCGTAAAGCGCGTGATCATTCGGGAAAAGATCCTGCCGACGGAAGGAAACGGCGACCGGGGTCTGCCAAGCCTCGGCAAAGGCCAGCAGGGCTTCGCGCCCGCCAGCTGTGTCAATCGCGTGCCCTGCCAGAATGATCGGGCGTTCCGCGCCGCGCAGCATGGCGGCCAGCCGCGCAACATCGGCGGGCGCGGGTTGCGCGGGCGCGGCAATGGTGGCGGGCGGGATGGCGGCGGCGCAGGGTTCGGCCAGCACATCTTCCGGCAGGCTGAGCACCACCGGCCCAGGCACGCCCTGCATCGCCATGGCATAGGCGCGCGCAATCAATTCCGGCACCTGATCGGCGCTGGTCGCTTCCCCCACCCATTTCGCGATGCCACCGAACATGCGGGCATAGTCAATTTCCTGGAAGGCATTGCGGCGCAAATCGCGCTTTTCCACCTGCCCGATCAGCAGGATCATCGGCACCGCATCCTGTTCCGCCGTATGCACGGCGATGGAGGCATTGCAGGCGCCGGGCCCGCGGGAGACCAGCGCCACACCGGGCTTGCCGGTCATTTTACCATCGGCAACGGCCATGAAACCCGCCCCGCCTTCACTGCGGCAGGTCACCAAATCCATATGCGGATGGGCATGCAGCGCATCCAGCAGCGCGATGTAGCTTTCCCCAGGCACGCAAAAGGCCCGGTCAATGCCCTGGGCAGCAAGGAATTCAATCAGGGCTTCGGCAGCGGTCTTCATGGCTAGTTTCCCTCTCTCCGCCAAAGGCATAGCGCGGCCTGCGCGACTGATCCATGGGCGAAGCGCGCGAAAGCCTGTATAAGCCCGTGCCAGGAAGCGCATGAACCGGGAGGCATTCCGACAATGAAAATCACTCGTCGTACGACATTGGGCCTGGGTCTTGCCCTGCCGAGCATCGCCACTGCACGCGCGCAAGGCGCCTGGCGGCCAGATCGCCCGATGCGCGTGATTGTGCCCTTCGCGCCCGGCGGCGCCACCGATGTGGTGGCGCGCTTGGTGGCCGATGCGGCTGGGCAAATGCTCGGCCAGAATATGGTGATCGAAAACCGCGCCGGCGGTGCAGCGGGGCTGATCGGGGCAGAAGCGTCTGCGAAAGCCGCACCGGATGGCTACACCATCATGGTCCATTCGAATGCGCATGTGATCGCGCCGAGCCTGGTGGCGCGCATGCCCTATGACCCGATTGCGGATTTCGCTGCCGTCGCGCATTTGGGCCGCATCCCACAAGTGCTGGTGATCAACCGCAATATCCCGGCGACCGATATGCGTTCGCTGATTGTCTGGCTGCGCGCCAATTCGGGCAAGATCAATTTCGCCTCGGCTGGGATTGGCAGCGCCAATCACCTGACTTCGGAAGTCTTCCGCGCTGCCCTGCCGGGCGTTGAAATGCAGATGGTGCAGTATCGCGGTGGTGGCCCCGCCATGGCGGCGGTGATTTCAGGGGAAGCGCATATGGCGGTTGACCCGACCGCTTCCGCCACTTCCCATATCCGCGCCGGTACGGTGCGGCCGATTGCCATTTCCGGGTCTCAGCGCGTGGCGAGCCTGCCGGAGATTCCCTCTGCCACCGAAGCCGGCTTGCCTGCCTGGTCAGGTGCGGCTTGGATTGGCGCCTTCGCGCCGGCACAAACGCCGCGCGGCATTGTGGAATCGCTGAATGTCACCTTCAACGCGGCGATGGAACGCATCAAGCCGCGCCTGGTTGACATCGGCATTGAGATTGAACCGCAATATGCGTCTATCGCAGCCTTCAGTGCTTATGTACGCGAAGAATTGGCGCGCAGCGCCGCCGTGCTGCGCGCCGCTGGCGTCAAGCCGGAATAGGCTTCGTTCAGGCGCCGCGCTGCATCAGGGCGATGACAGCGCGCTGCCAGGCTTCAAAGGCGCGTTCTGCCGCAGCGCCTTTGACCTCGGCCTCGCGGCTGGCGGCATTCAGCCGCTGGCGCGCGGCCTGCTGTTCCGCACCGCTGCGATCTTCCACCGCCTGACGCGCCCTTTGCAGCGCCTGATCGGCCGAACGTGCTTCACGCCCTGCCAAACGGGCTGTATCAAGCAGCAGCCGCAATTCCTGCAACGCGGCGATGATGCCAGCCAAATCAGCATGGCCCGGTGTTTCGGGGGTGGTCTGGGCGAGCAGTTCCAGCAATTTCTCGACAGAACCGGGGCCGCCCGGTAAGCGCCGCAAGGTCTGTTCCACATCGAATTGCTGCCACCGCAGCAAGGCAGGATCACCAAGCCCTGCATCCCATAGCGGTATATCCCGCTGCTGATCACGTTCAAACGCAAAGCGCAGCGTGGTGGCTTGACCATTCAGTAGCGTTTCATGCCGCAGGCCAAATTCCCCTTCCGCCGCCACAGCGAAACGCGGCGTGGCACCAGGGTGGCGCGGCAGATCAATCACCATCCGCCCGACAGCACCACGCGGGTCAATTGCCATTACGGTTTCTTCGATGTGTTTTGCATCGAGGGTAATGAAGCCGCGCCGCGGGGTGATGCGCGTGATTTCATCACGGCTGAGATTCTGGCTGGCAAGCCGCAGATCACGATCCCGCGCGAAAGCGATCAACCGTTGATCACCGGGGGAGAGGGCGCGCAATTCCGCATCACCCAGAAAATTTGGCCGATCCGCCGCGCCATAAACCGTGACCAAACCATCGGGCAGCACATGATTCGACGTATTGCGCAAACGAACCGCCTGTAGCGGATGCGCCGCCGACATATGCTGCACCCACCAAAGCCGTTCCGCTGGCAGGGTGATATCCAGAAAGGGCAGGTTGGCGGTTTCCCCACTGCGAAGGCTCACCGGCTGTTCCAAGGTAAACGCCACGCGCCCCGCCGCAGCCTCTGCCGCCACATTGACCGCGAGCGGTGCCGGCGCCCCTTGCTGGCGCAACGCGGCGCGCGGCGCGGGGGCGGGTGGTGGCGCCATCATCGGCGCGGCAGCCGGCAGCGGCGGGCGCGCATCCGTATCCGGTATCACGCGCAGGGCTTCCGCGATGCGCACCGGCACTTCCGGGCGCGGCACGGTGATGGGTTCAAAGATTGGCTGACGAAATGCCGCTGCATCATCCGAGACCAGCGAAATCCGCACCCCTTCCCAATCACTGCCGGAGGCATTCTCCACCACGGCCCAGCCCATCAGCCGCGCCTGGCCACCCGTTGCACCAAGCGCCGGCGCCATCAGCCGATAGGACGGCTTCCACAGTGGCGCGCCGGCAATATAGATCACCGCCACCTGCCGCGCGCGATCAGACCTCAGGCGGATTTCGATGCGCCTTTCATCATCGCTGCGCGCCGCCGCGAGTGCTTCCGCTGCGCGTGCTACACGGGCGGCGAGTGCGGGGTCGGTCAGCGTGACCTCATCCCCCGCCTTCAACACGACAGAAAGCAGGCCACGCGGCCCAATCAGTGAAAGTTGTAGCCCTGCTTCGGTTTCGCTTGCTGCGGCAATACGCCCACGCGCATCATTGGCTTCCACTTCCTGGCCACGCAGCGCATTGAGCAAAGCAACGCGGCTTTCGAAATCCGCAGGACGAAGCGGCAGGCTGCGAAAAGCCTCCTGCTCCAGATCACGCCCCGGCAGGCTAAGGCCTTCAATACGCCCCGCCGGATCAAGGATCATGAGTGATCGCAGCAGATCATCCACATCGCCGAGCGGTGCGCGAAACTCCACCGCC
>JBDKIR010000310.1:0-2517 GCA_039797035.1 Pseudomonadota bacterium
GGCAAGCGCTTGACCACGCCGGATGACCCTTCAGAAGCCATCGTTGCCGGCATTGCACGCCTGCTTGAGGAAACCGGCCTCAAGCCCGGTGACCTGCACAGCATCGTGCATGGCACAACGCTGGTGACGAATACCATCATTGAACGCACTGGCTGCAAGGTGGGCTTGCTCACCACCGATGGCTTCCGTGATTCGATCGAGATTGGCCGCGAAATCCGCTACGATCTTTATGATCTTTTCCTGGAAGCGCCACCCACCATGGTGCCGCGGCATTTGCGCCTGGAAGTGCCCGAACGCCTGGATGTGCATGGCGAGGTTCTGCTGCCCTTGGATGAGGCCGCGCTGATTGCCGCCACACGGCAATTGGTTGAGGTTGAAAAGGTTGAGGCCCTCGCCATCGGCTTCCTCCATGCTTGGCGTGATCCGCGCCATGAACGCCGCGCGGCAGAGATCATTCGCGGCCTATATCCTGATCTGGCCATGACATTGTCTTCCGCCGTGGCGCCGGAAATTCGCGAGTTTGAGCGTATCAGCACCGCCTGCGCCAATGCCTATGTGCAGCCGCGCATGCGCCGCTACCTGGATAAGCTGGAATCATCGCTTGCCGCGCTTGGCGTGACGGGCGCGCTTTATGTCATGCTTTCGGGCGGTGGCATTGCATCGGTGCAGGAAGCCAAGGATTACCCGATCCGCCTGATTGAAAGCGGCCCGGCAGCGGGGGCCATGGCGGCATCATGGCTCGCGCAGCGCGCCGGGCTGGATCAGGTGATTTCCTATGACATGGGCGGCACTACGGCCAAGATGTGCCTGATCCAGAATGGCGCACCGGATCGCAAATTCGATTTCGAAGCAGGGCGCGTCAGGCGTTTCCAGAAGGGTTCCGGCCTGCCGTTGAAAGTATCCGTGGTGGATATGATCGAAATCGGCGCTGGTGGTGGTTCCATTGCGCGGGTTGATCCCGCTTCGGGGCTGATGAAGGTTGGCCCACGTAGTGCGGGCGCCAAGCCGGGGCCGATCTGCTACGGGCGCGGCGGCGTTGAACCCACCGTCACCGATTCAGATCTGGTGCTGGGAAGGCTTGATCCCGCCTATTTCCTGGGCGGCGAAATGGCGCTTGATCTCAACGCCGTCACGCGCGCGGTAAGTGGTGATCTTTCCGCCAAGCTCGGTGTGAGTGCCGATGATGCGGCGCTTGGCATTCGCCGCATTGTCGATGAAACCATGGCCGCCGCGACGCGCATGCATATGGCGGAAAAGGGCCGTGACCCGCGGCGCTTCACGCTGATTGCCTTCGGCGGCGCGGGCCCGGTGCATGCTTGCGATCTGGCACGCCTGCTCAAAATCCGCCGCGTGCTGGTGCCGCTTGGTGCGGGTGTTGCCTCCGCGCTTGGCTTTCTGGTTGCGCCACCGGCCACGGATTTGGTGCGCAGCCTGGTCGGCCGACTTGAGCGGCTGGATTGGGCCAAGGTTGCTGGCCTTTACGCTGAAATGGTCGCCGAGGCGCGCGATTTGTTGATCGGCGCTGGCGCTGATCCGAAGCAAATCATCTACAAGCCCGCCGCCGATATGCGCTATGTCGGCCAGGGATTTGAAATTCCGGTGCCCATGCCAAGCCTCTCCCCTGGCAAGGCTGATATCGCCGCCATCATGGAAAGTTTCCTTGCGGCCTATCGGGAGCGCTTTGGCCGTGCCCTGGATGGGCTGCCGGTTGAAGCCTTGACCTGGCGCTTGGCCGCTTCCGCGCCGGGGCGCGATATCGCCATGGAAGGCGCGCAGAAGGCCGAAGCCGGTGAGGCAAAGCGCGGCACGCGGCGCGCCTTGTTTGAAGGCCATGGCTGGTCGGATTGCGCGGTCTATGACCGCTATCGGCTGGCACCGGGGGCCAGTTTCCCCGGCCCCGCGCTGGTGGAAGAACGCGAATCCACCTGCGTCATCCCGCCCGGCGCACAGGTTTCTGTGGACAGGCACCTCAACCTAGTCATTGAATTGGCCCAGTCATAAAAGCAGGAGGCCGCACTATGCATCCGATCCAACGCCGTAGCCTGATGGCAGGGCTGCTCGCCGCACCAGCCATTGGGCGCGCCAGCGCGCAGGAAGTCTGGCCGGCGCGGCCGGTACAGATCGTCAATCCCTGGGTGGCGGGGGGATCGTCAGATACGATTGCCCGCCTATTCGCCCAGCGCTTCAGCCAAGTCTTCGGCCAGCAATTCGTGGTGGATAATCGTGCCGGGGCCTCTGGCACCATTGGCCATGCCTTCGTGTCGCGCGCGCGGCCTGATGGCTATACGCTGCTTTTCGCCACCAATAGCACCTATGCCATCGCGCCGCATTTGATCGACCCGCTGCCCTATGACAATCGCGCGGGCTTCACGGGGATCAGCCTGGTTGGCCGCACGCCGCAGGCGCTTTGCGTGCATCCTTCCCTGCCGGTGAATAGCATCGCCGATTTCCTGGCCTATGTGCGCGCCCGGCCGGATCAGGTTTCCTTTTCTTCTGCTGGCATTGGCGCTTCCAGTC
>JBDKIR010000311.1:0-5554 GCA_039797035.1 Pseudomonadota bacterium
TGCCTTGCTGTCATTACCGCTGGGCATACCAGGCATCATTCTTGGCCTTGGCTTTCTTATCCTGGCCATTCGCACGCCGCTTTACAGCACCTTGGCGATTGTACTGATTGCCTATATCGCGCGCTTCTTTCCGTTTGCGACGCGCACCATCGCCGCCATGTTCCAATCCATCAATCCCGAATTGGAACAAAGCGCACGGGCCAGCGGGGCCAATTGGGCGCAGACCATGCGCCTTGTGGTGCTGCCGCTGTTGCGGCCGGCCATCATCGCCGCCTGGATCATGCTTTTTGTCATTTTCATTCGTGAATTGGGCGCCACCATCCTGCTTTATGCGCAGGGCACCGAAACCATCAGCGTCGCCCTGGTGATCTTGAGCGATCGCAGCTTTGGCTATGCGGCCGCGCTCGCCGTTATTCAGCTGGTCCTGCTGCTCGGCGCCTTTGTGGTCATGCGGCTTTCCAAAGCATCCATCATCCAGTCATGAAAAGGATCATCACATCATGACGGCGGGCAGCCCCTTTCTGCATGTCCAGGATCTCGTGAAATATTACGGCACCCATGCCGCAGTGAATGGCGTGACGCTGCGCGTGGATCAGGGGCATACATTGGCGCTGCTGGGTCCGAGCGGCTGCGGCAAGACCACCATTTTGCGCTGCCTCGCGGGGCTGGAAACACCGCAGCAAGGCCGCATTGAAATCGCCGGGCGTTGCGTTTTTGATGCGGCGCGCGGCATCAATCTGCAACCGGAAGAACGCGGCCTTGGCATTGTCTTCCAATCCTATGCTGTCTGGCCACATATGACGGTGGCCGAAAATGTCGGCTTCCCACTCAAGGTGCGCAAGATTGCGGCGGCGGAAAAAGCGAGCCGCGTGCGGCGTATGCTGGAGATTGTCGGCTTGGGCGATTGGCATGATCGCCCGGCTACCAATCTTTCAGGCGGCCAACAGCAGCGCGTCGCCCTTGCGCGCGCGCTGATCCATGAACCAAGCCTGGTATTGTTTGATGAGGCCCTGTCCAATCTGGATGCGCAATTGCGCGAACAGATGCGCCTGGAATTGCGCCTATTGCAGGATCGGCTGGGTTTCACCGCGGTTTACGTAACGCATGACCAGGCTGAGGCGTTTGGCCTGGCTGAACATGTGGTGGTGATGAATAAGGGGCGGATCGAAACGCAGGGCTCCCCCCGCCAGGTCTTCCACACGCCGGAAACCGCTTTTGTTGCGCGCTTCTTGGGCCTTAATCTGTTGCGCGGGCGCCTTTCGCGCCGGGATGGCGCAATCGGGGAAGTCACCTTGCCGGATGGCAGCCTGCTGAAGGGTCACGTAGCCGGGGCGCAAGCCGCCTTGGTGCCGGGGGCAGAGGTTTTGGCCTGTATCCGCAAGGAACATGTGCGCCTATCGGAAGATGGCGCGGGGCATCATGGGCTGATCCAGGCCGCATCTTTTCTGGGGCTGGTGGAAGAATTCATCCTGGATTTCGGCGGGCAGGAATTGCGCGCGGTACAGGATTTCCCTGGCGGTCACGCCGGTAAACAGGTGGCGGTGCAGATCGACCCCACCCATTGCATCATCCTGCCGCCCGGCGATCAGTAGGCGGTCAGGCCACCATCAATCGGCAAGATCTGGCCGGTGACGGAAGCGGCGATCGGGCTTGCCAGATAAGCAATCGCGCCGGCAATTTCCGCAGCCGTCGGGAAACGCCCGGTTGGAATCCGGTCCAGCATGCGTTGCCGTCGCGCTGGATCAGCCAGCATGCGCGCACGCGATGGCGTCAGCACCGTGCCCGGGGCCACCGCATTCACGCGAATGCCAAGCGCGGCCCATTCAATCGCGAGCATCCGCGTCATTTGCACAATGCCACCCTTGGAGATGCCATAAACCGAACGGTCCGGAATGCCTGTCAGCCCATGGGTGGAAGCCACGCTGATCACAGCACCCGCCTGATTGGCGGCCACGCAGCGCCGCGCAAATCCTGTGGCCAGAAAATAACTGCCCTTCAGGTTAACATCCATCACCTGATCCCATTCGGCCCAGGTCACGTCTGTCGCGGCGCGGCCCAAGGTGCAGCCCGCATTATTCACCAGGACACCCAGCGGGCCGAGCGCCGCTTCCGCGTCCCGCAAAGCCGCCGCGATGCTCGCTTCCGCACGCAGATCAAGCGCCAGGGCAACAGCGCGCCGCCCCCGCGCGGCAATGCCCCGCATGGTTTCCGCGAGCGAGGCAGGATCAAGATCGGTCACCGCCACATCATGCCCCGCTTCAGCCAGGGCCCAGGCGCTCGCCTGGCCAATGCCTTCCGTGGCGCCACTGATCAAGGCAGTCGCCGGAGCCTCATGACGGTTCATGATTTGAAAATCCGATTCCAGTCATTGCGATGGCGTTGCAAATCCGCCGTGGTCATGCCGCGCCAATCAACATCCAGCAGTTTCAATTGATCGATCGCTGGCGCGTAATCAGGCAAGGGGCTTTTGAAGCCGGAACGCCCGGAAATCAGTGCCTCACGCTTGGCAAGGATATTCTGCCCCGCTTCCGAATGGATGAAATCCGTCCAAAGCCGCGCCGCATTGGGGCTTGGTGCCTTGGCCAGAATGAAGCTGCATTGCGCCATCAGCACAACGCCTTCCTCCGGCAGCATGAAACGCAGCTTGGCGCCTTGCGCATTATTCTGGAAGGCGCGTGTCGGCATGCCGGAAAACGCCATCAAATCCTGGCCAGTGACAAGGCGCTGCGCCACCTGTTCCGAACGCAACAGAAAAGCCGGCTTCATCGCGGCCAGATCGCGGAAATAGCTTTCCGGCATGGCCTTGGTCTGGCCAATATAGGTCGCCAAATAGGAAGCCGATGTCGCGGAATCGCCAATGGAAATCCGGCCTTGCGGCACGGCGCCAATCACATCCTTCCAGGATTTGCCGCTGAAATTCAGCTTTTCCGTATTCCACATCGGCACAAAGATATAGGCACCGTTGAAGGCGAAAACGCCGCTTTCACCAAGCCCCGCCTGATAGACACGGTCATAGGCGGCAAGTTCGGGGCTGGCATAACGCGCAACATGCCCGGCGGCGAGTTTTTCAAACACCCAGGTGGGCGAAGCAATGGCCGCGATGTCGATGGTCACGCGATCCGCGGTCAATTCCTGTTCGATCCTGGTCACCAAGGCGCCGGTGCCGGTCAGCGTATAATTCACCCGGAAGGCGCTGGGCAGGCCGTAATGGCGCTTGAAGGCCGCCTGCAATTCATCATGGGTTTCCGGTTGGATGACGGTGTCCCAATAGGTCATGCGCCCTTCCCGTTTGGCGCCTTCAATCAAGGGCGCCAACCGGTCGCGCTCCGCCGATGAGGCTGCCGCCAAGGCTGGTGCCTGCTGCGCCCAGGCTGTGCCAATACTGAAGCCCGTGACCAAACCCGCGCCGAGCGCCAGATTGAAATCCCTGCGGTTCATGCTGGAAATCCTTGTTTCAGTCGATCTTGATTTTGGTTTCGGCCACGAGCGTGGTCCATAAGCGGCGTTCTTCTGCCCAATAGGCATCCATCGCTTCCGGTGTGCCCACCATGGGCTCATGCGCGCCTTCTTCCATGCGCTTGCGAATGGCCGGCGTTTCGATCCAGCGATTGGTTTCCGTATTCAGCTTTTCCACGATGGCGCGCGGTGTGCCCGTGGGCGCGTAAAGCCCGAACCAGACGGTTTCGTAAAAGCCTGGATAGCCATCTTCCTGCAGCGTCGGGATTTCGGGCATTTGCGGTGCGCGATTGCGCCCGGTGAGTGAAAGCCCACGCAATTTGCCATCGCGGATCATCGGCCCGGCATTGCCGATATTGTCGAAGATATAATCACTCTCCCCTTGGGAGACTGCCAAAATGCCTGAAGGGCCGCCACGATAGGGCACATGCACACGCTCAAACCCGGCCCGCTGGTGGAAGCGTTCAGCCATCATATGGCCGACGCTGCCGATCCCCTGGCTTGCCATATTGACGCCGCGCGGCCGCGCCTTGGCCCAGGCGACAAATTCTGCCGTATTGCGCACCGGTAGATTGGGCGAAACGATCAGCATCATGCCGTAACGATAAATCGCCGCCACCGCGGTGAAGGCCTTCACCGGATCATAAGGCACGCTGGGCAATACCAGTGGGGAAACGATGTGGGCGGTATTGGATGACAGCAAAAGGGTCCAGCCATCCGGCGCGGATTGCGCCACGGCGGCGGTGCCAATCGTGCCCGTACCGCCGACGCGATTTTCCGTCACAAAGGTGCCGCCAAAGACGCGCCCGAAATGGTCACAAAGCAATCGCGTGTAGATATCCCCAGGTCCACCGGCCTGAGAGGGGTGAATGATCCTGACGGGCCTGCTGCCGGGCCATTCGCCCGTTGATTGCGCCCTGACAAGCCCTGGCGTCGCGAGTAGTGCGGCACCGGCCAAAAAGCCTCTGCGTTGCATCCTCGGTTCCCTTCCCTGCGCGCTTCTACGGCGCTCAGGGAAGGCTAGGTCCAGCCGCAAAGCTCGGCAAGCATCCGCGCCCTAGCAGACCAAGGGCTGCTCTGCCTCAGCCCCAATCGGGGGCAAAACCATGCGTCGCGCACCAGGCGCGCGCCTTGGCCACCGCATCCCGATTGGCCTGGCGCAGCAGGTCCAGGAAGTTCTGCTCCATAATGCCAAGCGCACGGGCGCGCAGGGTGAAAATCCCAGGTTGCAGCGCAAACCAAGGCTCATTCCAGCGTAGGATCGCAATTTCACCCCGCTCCATGGGCTCAATCGCCATGCATAGCGGCAGGCCGGTCAGGGCATCGCCATGCTGCAGCAATTGCCGCAGCGCTGCTGGCCGTTCGAAGGTCAAAGCCGGAAAGGCGGGGTAGAGATTGCCGGCAAGCCGCGCTGCCTCCCGCGCTTGCGCGACGGGCAGGCCAATCTCGCGCGGCATCCGGCCACTGAACAGGAAGGGAAAGGCCATGATATCGGCAAGGCTCACCGCATCACGCCCCACCAGCGGGTGGCCGGGCCGGCCGACAATGGCCAAGGGCAGCGCATCGAGTTTTTCGACCGATAGGCTCGGATCCAACGCCAGGTCACGTATCTCACCCACGCCAATGGTCGCTTCACGGTCCAGGATGGCGCGGGGTACCTCCAGCCAGTTTGCAGCCGTCAATTGCAGGCGCAGTTCAGGAAATTGGCGCATCATCTGCGCAATCGCGGTCAGACAGAAACTTTCGGCGGAATAATAGCCCGCGATAATGGGCAGATCCTGCAATTGCTGACCGCGGACGCCATCCAGATGGCGGTTCAGCCTTTCCAGACTGTCCAGAATGGCACCACCTTCGGCCAAAAGGGCGCGACCAAGATTGGTGGCAATGACCCCTTGGCGGCTACGTTCGAAAAGCCGCCCCTTCAATTTACGTTCGAGAACCGCAAGGTTGCGGGTAAGATTCGGCTGCGCCATGCCGAGAACACGCGCCGCGCGCACCAGGCTGCCATGGTCGTTGATGGTCTTGATCAGGCGCAGATCACGAGTATCGATCATGCGACAAACCTAATGGCGCCAGCTGATTTGATAATCATGCATCC
>JBDKIR010000312.1:0-2537 GCA_039797035.1 Pseudomonadota bacterium
CCTTGGGAATAGAGCAATACGGCGATGATCCCCATGGTCTTTTGCGCATCATTGCCGCCATGGCCCAGTGAATAAAGCGACGCCGAGGCGAATTGCAGGATGCGAAAGGTGTTATCCACCATGAAGGGGGTCTGCCGCGCGAAAATCCAGGAAACCACCAGCACCAGGACAAGCGCCAGCACCATGCCAACCAGCGGCGAAAGCACAATCGCGAGCAAGGTCTTGCCGAGCCCAGACCAGACCACGGCACTGAAACCTGCCTTGGCACAGCCCGCCCCCAGAATACCCCCCACCAGCGCGTGGGAAGATGAGGAAGGAATACCAAGCTTCCAGGTAATCACATTCCAGCTGATGGCGCCGATCAAGGCACCAAAAATTACCGCCGGATCAATAATGCGGGCATCAACAATGCCGCGCCCAATCGTATCTGCAACATGAAGGCTGAAAAACAGGAAGGCGATGAAATTGAAGAAAGCCGCCCAAAACACCGCGTAATGCGGCCGCAGCACGCGGGTGGAGACGATGGTGGCAATTGAATTCGCCGCGTCATGCAGCCCATTCAGAAAATCAAACAGCAGCGCGATCAGCACCAGGCCGATCAATAACGGCAGGGCAAGGGTGGTTTCCATGATCCGGGCTTCAGACGTGTTCCACGACGATATTCTCGATCACATCGGCCACATCATCGAAGCGATCCACCACCTTTTCCAACTGATCGAACACCTCTCGCGCCACAATGAAACGCAATGCCTGATCCTGGGCGCAACGACGGTACAGCTCAGTCACGCCAAGGTCGTGGATGTCATCCGCTTCTTCTTCCACATGGCGGATCTGTTCGCATAATTCCGTAATGCGGTTGGCATTGGGGGTAATGCGTTCCAGCAGCGGCACCACATCGCGCTGCAAGGTGGCACAACGCAAGATCGCCTCAGCCATTTGGCGCAATTCCGGATCAAATTCGCGCACTTCAAACAGCATGATGGTCTTGGCAGCTTTTTTCATTTGATCGACCGTGTCATCCATCGTGCCGATCAGGGATTGGATATCGCCGCGATCAAAGGGCGTCACGAAGCTGCGCCGCACCGCCATGGTCACTTCGCGGGTGATGGCATCAGCCGCGTCTTCCGCCGCCAGAACCTTGGGGTAATGGCGGGCCACCGCCTCCCCTCCGGCCAGCATGGCTTGCAATTCCTCCGCCCCGCGCTGCACCGCCACGGCATGGCGGGCGAACATCTCAAAGAAGCGTTCCTCAACGGGCAAGAGGCGACGAAACCAGGAAAACATCACTTCACCTTCCGCAAGCGACTCGTGGGCCCAGCGGGCCGTGGCTTGACTGAAGCCCCATTTGTCACATTTCGACGCATTAGGCACCCTGGGCCAGATCAATTTCGCTGGCGAATCGCTTCGGAGACACCCCACCCATGCCCACCCCCACCGCGCTTGGCATTATCGGCTTTGGCATTATGGGCGAAAGGCTCCTGCGCGCGGCGCTGGAGCACGCCGCCGAAAGCGTCACACCCGCCGCCGTTTGGGACCCATCAGAAGGCGCCAAGCAGCGCCTTGCCGCCATTCCTGGCGCCCCGGCCATGCTGGCCTCGGCTGAAGCGGTCATCCAGGCCTGCGAATGCCTGTATATCGCCGCGCCACCGGCCGCCCATATTCCGCTGGCCGAGGCGGCCATTGCGGCGGGCCGCAGCGTTTTCATCGAAAAGCCGCTGGCGACATCGCCTGCTGAAGCGCGCGCCTTTGTGGCGCGGGCGGAAGCGGCGGGCGCGCGGGCGGCGGTGAATTTCCCCATGGCGTCATCGCCCGCCGTGGCGCAGCTTTCCACCTGGCGCGCACCACTCACGCCCGAAAGCCTTGCCATCGAAGTCGCCTTCCCAAGCTGGCCGCGCGGCTGGCAGCAGGCAGCGGCAAGCTGGCTGGCGAAGCGCGCCGAGGGCGGCTTCACGCGCGAAGTGGTCTCCCACTTCCTGTTCCTCACACGCCGGCAATTGGGACCGCTCAAGCTATTGGAAGCGCAGGTGACTTATCCGCCGGGCGATGGCGCGGAAACTGCCATTGCGGCGCGGCTGATGGCGGGTGGCGTGCCGGTCACTTTGCAGGGTTCGGTCGGCACCACCACCAAGGATGATCACAATACCTGGACACTGAATGGCGCAATCCGGCTGCGGGATTGGTCCTTTGCGGAAAGGTTCGGCGCGGATGGCAATTGGGCGCAGGCGCCGGATGCGCTGCCCAATGAGAAAATGCGCCCCATGGTGCTGAAGGGGCAATTGGCGCAGGTGGCCGCCATGACACGTGGTGAGGCACATCGGTTGGCGACTTTGCGTGAGGCTTTGGAAGTGCAGGAGATTGTCGAGGCGATCCTTGCCGCTTGAGCAGGGCGATTGGCGGATCTAGGCTTGCCCCATGCTGACCGACGCCCCCGCCATCCCGACCACGCTCATGGTGCAATTCCTGCGCTGGCTGGAAGAACGCCCGCGCAGCTATGCGGACACCATGGATGCCTGGCGCAGCAATTGCCCGCGGCTTTC
>JBDKIR010000313.1:0-6194 GCA_039797035.1 Pseudomonadota bacterium
ACCACGATGGAAAGATTGGCAGGCTTTTGCACAGCAATCGTCGCCAAGGCGCCGATGCCCATCAGCATTTCACCATCGCCGGTAATCACCAGTACCTTGCGCTTGGGCTGCGCCAGGGCGAGGCCAAGGCCAATCATGGCCGCACCGCCCATGCCCCCCCAAAGCGGCAGGTTTTCCGCGCAATCGCCAATGGCGGTAATATCCCAGGCTGGCGCGCCAAGACCGGCGATGACAAGCATATCGCCACGATCCGCCAGCAGTGCACGGGTCAATTCACGACGATCAAGTTTTCCTGAAGCGGCAAGCATGGGTCAGTCCTTCCCGAAGGTCTTGGCGCCAAGCACACGCTGACCAATCAGGGTTGCGGTGGGGCGGAAGGTATTGAAGGCAAGACGAAGGGTCGCATTCACCGTCGGTGCGATATCGTCTGGCGTATCGGCGCGGTGCACCAATGTGCCCATGGCTTCCAGCACGGTTTGCGTCGCATTGCCCATGGGCACCTGCGCCGGGTTAAATTCACCAAAATCGCCACGCATGGTCACCAGCATTGGCAGCGGGCAGCGATGCATGAGCGAAAGCGAAAGCATATTGATGCAATTGCCCACACCGGAAGATTGCATCAGCAAAACGCCCTTGGCGCCACCAAGCCATGCCCCTTGCAAAAGCGCGATGCCTTCTTCTTCCGTGGTCAGTGTCACCACGGTCATTTCATTATCCGCCAAGCAGCGGCGGATCAGGCGGGAATGCCCAGCATCCGGCACCAAGGCCACTTGCGTGATGTTATGTGTCTTGAGCAGGGAATAAATTTGATCCGGCCAATCGGCCGCGGCGTCGGGCGCCTTGTCAATTGCGTGCTGATCCATGGTTTTCCAATCCTTAGAAGGCCCCAACATCCTGCGCCCGGGGCCTGATTGCAAGCGCCAATGGTGCTTTTTGGGCATCCTGGCGCTAAGCATCCATCATGATTCCCATCACAACGCGCATCGCCATTGCCGAGGAGGAATTGCAGGAGGATTTTCTGCGTGCCTCCGGCCCCGGTGGGCAGAATGTCAATAAGGTGGAAACGGCCGTCCAATTGCGGTTCGCGGCCATGGCGTCGCCCAATCTGCCGGAGAGGGTCAAGGAAAGATTGAAGAGCCTGGCCGGGCGGCGCATGACACGGGAAGGGGTGGTGGTCATCACTGCCCAGCGTCATCGTTCGCGTGAAGCCAATCGGCAGGATGCGCGTGAAAGACTGCTGGCTTTGCTCCGTGAAGCTGCTCAGCCACCGGCGCCGCCACGAAGGGCTACAAAGCCAACTTTGGGTTCAAAAAAAAGGCGCCTTGAGGCGAAGACCCGGCGGGGATCCATCAAATCTTTGAGAGGCACGCCTAAGGAAGATTAGCTTGGCGTGTGACCATAAAAAAAGGCGGCACCCCAAAGGAATGCCGCCTTGCTTACCATCGGTAAGGCTCAGCCTTTGGCCTTGCGCTTGCCCTTTTTCACGCCAGCGAGGGCCGCAGCTTTCAATGCCGGGCTCGCCTTGAAACGAACGGTGGCGCCAGCCTTGATCTGCACTTTCTCACCGGTCTTGGGGTTCAAGCCAGTGCGCTTCGGGGTTTCGCGCACAGCGAAAGCACCGAAATCAGGAATGGTGAAACGGCCATTGGCGACGATTTCATTCTTGATGGCGTCGATGATGTCGGCGGCCAGCTTGCCGGAGGCAACAGCCGACATATCGGCTGACTTGGCAATGACATCAGTGAGGAACTTCTTTGACATAGCTCGATTCTCCCTTGCGGATGCGCCGCCATAGCCGAGGTTCTTGTGCTTGTCAGCATGTGCCCCGGTTTTTTCTGGCCGGAACATGAAAAAAATGAAGCTAGAGCATTCGATGTTGCGGATTTTGTCTCTTGAAGGGACTAAGGCCTAATTTTCACTGAAAACGGCCTGTCATTTAATCGTTGGAAGCACCCGAAGCCCGAACGATTGGCGTCCATTTGGCCGTTTCTGCCCGCATGAAACCAGCCAATTCAGCCGCACTGCTGGGGGATGCTTCAAGTCCATGTCGCGCCAGATGTGCAACGACTTCCGGGTCCTTTAATGCGGCGAGCATGGCTTCATTGACGCGCGTCACAATGGCCGTTGATAGCGCCCGGGGTCCCATCAAGGCATACCAATTGGCGACTTCATAGCCAGGCAAGGGGCCGGCTTCCGCAATGGTGGGTGTATCGGGCAGCAATTGACTGCGTTGCGGTAAAGGTACCGCCAAGGCGCGCAGCTTCCCGGCCTCAATTTGGGGGAGCACAGTTGCAGCAGTGGCAACGGAAAAATCGACCTTTCCTGAAATGAGGTCAGTGATTAACTGGCCACCACCCCGATAAGGGACGTGCACTGTTCCGATCTTTGCCATGGAATCCAGTAGCGCCCCGCCCAAATGGCCCGCGCTTCCGACGCCAGATGACCCATAGGTCAATTGATCCGGGCGGGCGCGGGCTGCAGCGATCAATTCCGAAAGGCTGCGCCACGGGCGATCCACCGGCACGACAAGAATATTGGTGACCTCAACAGAACGGGAAATCGGCGTCAGGTCCGTCATGACATCGAAAGGCAGCTTCGACATGATCGGGTTCAATACCAGGGACGCGATAGTGCCCATCATCAGGGTATGCCCATCAGAGGGTGAATTCACCGTGGCTTCGGTTGCCAGGTTCCCGCCAGCCCCGGGACGGTTTTCCACAATGATCGGCTGCCCCAGAAGAGCCTGCAGCTTATTCGCCAAGGTGCGGGTCGTGATATCCGTCCCGCCGCCAGGGGCGAAGCCAACCAGAATGCGAATGGGGCGTTGCGGATTCCAAACGCTTTGCGCGGCCATAGGGGTTGTCACAAGCAGGGCGGGTGCGGCCAAAAGGCTCCGGCGATGCAACATGCGTGTCCTTTCCTTCCCGCCTATGCGCTTTGACGTTGGCGCAAACCGTGCTGATCTTCTGGCGCTACATAGCCGGGCCAGCCAAGCCGCGCCAGTCAGGGGGAAATATGCCGGGGAATAACATCAAGCGTCGACCAATTCTGTTTGCCGGTTTGGGGGCGCTGGCCGCGCCGGGGCTGGCACGGGCCAGCACCTATCCAGACCGCCCGATTCGTCTCGTGATTCCCTATGGCGGCGGTGGGCAGACGGATATTGTGTCGCGCGTGACGGCGGAAGCTTTGGCACAGCGGCTGGGTCAGCCGGTCCTGTCCGATAATCGGCCCGGCGGGGCGGGGAATCTCGCCGCGGAATTGGTCGCGCGGGCGCCGGGGGATGGCTACACGGTGCTGGTCGCCACCATGGGCACCAATAGCGGCCTGAACGCGCTGCTCTATAAAAGTGTGGGCTATGATGCGCAGCGTGATTTCACGCCGGTCGGCATGTTCTGCACCACGTCAAACCTGCTGATCGTGCATAATTCCATCCCTGGGCGGGACTTCAATGAGGTCGTGGCCTGGATCAAGGCCAATCCAGGCAAATTCACCTATGCATCAGCGGGTGTTGGCGCCATCACGCATCTCATTATGGAAGATATGGGCGCGCGGTTGGGGCTGGATATGGTGCATGTACCCTATCGCCAAACCACCAATGCGATGACGGATCTGATTGCCGGGCGCGTACACGCGCGCTGCCTTGGCTTGCCGGAGGGCGAGCCTTTGCGCCAGACCCAAAGCGTGCGCCCTGTTGCTGTGACAACCGTGGCAACGCGCCCTGAATGGCCCGGAGTCCCTACCGTAAATGCCACGATTCCGGGTTTTGAAGGATCAAGCTATTTCGGGCTGGCGGTACCGGCTTCCACCCCGCGTGATATCGTGAACCGCTTGAACGCGGCATTACGGGATGCCTTGGGGGATGAGAAGGTACGGGCTGCCTATCAGCGCGTTGGCGCAGATCCGGCAGAACCCGCGCCGCCTGAGGTGTTTGCAGCAAGGGCCAAGCGTGATGGTGAACGTTGGGCGCCGCTGATCCGGCGCCTGAATTTGATCGCGGAATGACCATGGGGCCCGTTTAAGGGGCTACCCTTGGCCCAGGGGTGGGCTATGCTGTTGCGGTGAATATCTTGGCGCCCCCCCAGCCGAGGCTGGATATTGAAATCGCCTATGATCTGGTCTGCCCCTGGTGTTATCTGGGGGTCAGGCGTCTCAGGCGGGCGCTGCGCGCGCGCCCAGATATCATTGCGCAACTCTTGTGGCGCCCGTTTTTGCTCAATCCCGATATACCCCCCAATGGCTTGCCGCGCGCCGATTTCGTGGCGCGGAAATTTGGGGGAGAGGAGCGCGCCCGGCGGTTGCAGGCCGCCTTGACGGAATTGGGCCGCGCGGAGGGCATTGGTTTTCGGTTCGATCTGATGGCACGCGTGCCGTCCAGCATTGATGCCCATCGCCTGGTCCGCTTGGCCGTTCGGGAAGGGCTTGGCGATTTGATGGTGGAAAAGCTGTTTCACGCCTATTTCGTGGACGGCGCCGATATTGGGGATTTGGAAACCCTGGCCCATTTGGCGGGTCGCCTTGGGCTGGACACGGAAGTCGCGATGACTTTCCTCCGTTCAGGGCGTGAGATCGATGCGGTACATGCCGAAAATCTGCGGGCGCATCGCCTGGGCATTAACGGCGTGCCCTGTTTCGTCATGGCCGGGCAGCAGGCCATCGCCGGCGCGCAGGAGCCTGAGGTGCTGGAAAGATTGCTGGATGTGGCTTTGCAACAAGCACATTTCGGCCCGAATCACGGGGGCTGAGGTAGAGTATCGCCGATCACCTGCCCCGCTCAGGCTTGCGCATTCGCAAGAGGAAGTCTAAGGAGCAGTTCTCTCAGGGCGGGGCGCATAGCTCAGTGGTATGAGCGCCTGCTTGACACGCAGGAGGTCCGTGGTTCGATCCCACGTGCGCCCACCATCCCCCTTCAGAACCTCATCCTGAACCCGGCAACGAGCGAATTGGCGCCTTCGTAGACACCATTATAGGTGCCGAAAATGCCACTGCGATGCATGTAGCGGATGGCGATTTCCCGATCTGGCCGATCCGGCAAGGCGAAGGTGATTTCTGGAGAAAAGAAGTTCAGGAAGCGGGATTGGTTGGGTTCCGGCCTGGCATCCGTACCGCGTTCAACCTGCGGGAGGCGCGTGACATAATCCGGCCCCATCGAAAGCCCGAAAGTCGTGTAGACGTAATTGGTCCAGGGAAAGCCGTCGTAGCGGATATAGGCGGCAGTCCAGAATTCGCCGCCTTCGGTCTGGCCAAAGCGATAGGCACCGCCGATTTCGGCATCCAACATGAAGTATTTCCAGAACCGGGCGATGCGATAGCTGACAGCCCCCCCCGCGAGCGTGTCATCGCCCCAGGACCCGGTCCAGGGTGCGACCACGATGTCCCGTAGTTTTCCATCCGCAACAGAAGAGCCACCGAAGACAAAGCCTGCCCAGGGACGCGCATCGGCCAATTGGCGCGCACGATCCGCTGCAGACAGGCCGACATCCGCCGCTGGCGCGGATTGCGCCAAACCATGCGTGGCCCATCCCAGCAGAAGTGCCAGCGTCATGACCAGTGTCCGCATGGGGGGAAGGGGAATGCTCTGCATCAGCATAGACGCGCTCCAAGGCATGTAAGTGAGCCCTTTCTAGGGCCCATCACATTTCTGACAAGTGCCGGGCGACGGAGATCAGCGCGTACTGGGTTGGAACAGCAGGGCGAAACCTGGGATATAGGTGGTCAGGAAAAGCACGACCAACATCCAAAGGATCTGTGGCCAGATGGCGCGACTGATTTTGGCGAGCGACAATCCGCTGATGGCCATCCCGATGAAAAGGCAATACCCAATGGGGGGTGCCGCCATACCGATCGACACATTCGTCACGATAATGGCCCCGAAGTGAATCGGGTCTACCCCAAAGCGATTGGCGATGGCGATCAGCATCGGCCCCAGAATGACCATGATGGCGATTTCATCCATCACTGCGGCCAATAGGAAAAAGGCGATATTGAGCGTCGCCAGGGCGGCCCATTTTTCGCCAATGGACTGGGCCAGCCAAGCGGCAAAGCGCGTGGCGATTTGTTCCTGTGCGACCAGGATCCCGAACCCGGCAGAGACGGCGATAATGGCGCAAACAATCGCACTGGTGCGCATGGCATTGACGAAAAGCGCGGGCAAGCTGCGGAGCTTCAGTTTTTTCTCGACAAAAAGGCCAATAATC
>JBDKIR010000314.1:0-3629 GCA_039797035.1 Pseudomonadota bacterium
ATGATCTGACGGAACATGTCGCGGCTTCCGGACAGGGCACGCCGAGCCTGCGTGTGTTCGTCTCAGCCGGGGCGCCCATTCCACGCGCGCTGGTGGCGAAGGCGCGTCAAACGCTTGGCGCTGCGATCATTTCCGCCTGGGGCATGTCGGAAAATGGCGCGGTGACCACAACGCGGTTGGATGATGGAGAGGAAAAAGCCACCACTACTGATGGCTGCCCACTGCCTGGTATCGAACTCCGCATTCTGGATGCCAATGGCGTTTCAGTGCCTTTTGGTCAGGAAGGTCAATTGCAGGTACGCGGCTGTTCCAACTTCATTGGCTATTTGAAGCGCCCGGAACTCAACCCAAATAATCCGGATGGCTGGTTTGATACGGGTGACCTCGCGCGCATGGATACGGATGGCTATATCCGCATCGCTGGTCGATCCAAGGATATCATTATCCGTGGTGGTGAGAATATCCCGGTCGTGGAGGTGGAGGGGCTGTTGTTCCGACATCCCGCCGTGGCGGAGGTTGCCATTGTCGGCTTTCCCGATCCTCGCCTAGGAGAGCGCGCCTGCGCCTTTATCCGCCTGCGTGAGGGTGAAAGCTTAACCCTGGCGGATATCACCCATTACTTGGGTGAACATCGCATGGCACGCCAATATATGCCGGAAAAGCTTGAACTGGTGTCAGAATTGCCGCGTACGCCCAGCGGCAAGATCCAGAAATTCAAGCTGCGTGAAACGGCGGCCAAATTGCATGGCACCTCAACGCAACAAGCCGGCAAATAATCATTAAAATACAACAGCCCGGCTGGCCGTTAGTGAGAGCATCGGGTGTTGCCGGAGAGAAGGTCTTTACAGGCTCATTTCCGTTTCACTGAAATCGCCGCAAATCGGATACGCGGCGGGGGCGGCAACGCCGCCCCCAAGGGCTGCTTAACGCCCGGCACGAACCAATTTGCCAGGCATGGCGCCGGTATGGTGGCCATTTTCGAAAACAGGCACGCCGGAAACAAAAGTGGCCTTGTAGCCATCTACCCTTTGCATCAGGCGGCGACCACCCGCCGGTAAATCATACCAGATTTCTGGCTTGTGCAGGCGCAGATGATCAAAATCAATGATATTCACATCGGCTTTCTTGCCTGGGGCAAGCACGCCGCGATCATTGAAGCCAAAAAACTGCGCTGTCTCACTGGTTTGCCGTTTGATGACAAATTCAAGCGGCAGTTTTGGACCGCGATGTCGATCCCGCGCCCAATGCGTCAGCATCCAGCTTGGCATGCCTGCATCCAGGATTGAGGAGCAATGCGCCCCGCCATCGGAAAGGCCAAGCACCGTTGCGTCATCCGTCAGCATGGAATGAATGACGTTGTGATTATCGACATTATAGCCAGTAACGGGAAAAAAGATGAAATGCGCCGGGTCTTCCGCCATATAGTCATAAGCCACTTCATCCGGGGTACGGCCTTCACGTTCCGCGATCGCGGCGATGCTTTGGCTGGCTGGCGGTTCATAATCCGGTGGGTCGCCCAATTTGAACATGCGGTGCCAGCGCCGGATAATATGCTGACGGAATTGCGATAGCCGGCTGAGCAATTCCTCTGAGGGAGAATCAGCCAGGATTTCGGCGCGTATGGCGGGGTCGCGCAGGCGCTGCATCCGTTCAGCAATCGGTAATTTCAGCAGGCGCTGATAGCTCGGCCTGATGGAGAAGGGATTGAGCGCGGTATCTGCTCCCAGCAGGACACCCACAGGCCGCCCAGCGACCTGGGCGGTGACCATCGCGCCTTCGGCCCTTGCGGCGCGCACACCGTCCATCAAGCGGCGCCAGCGCTGATCATCGGTGGGGCGGTCCGTCAGCAGGAACCAGACCGGGCGCCCGGTTTCCTTGCCAAGCTGGGTCATCCAGCCCAGTTCGGATTCCTCAATATCAAAATCGCTGTTCATGCCAAAGGCGCCGTGCTGCACCTTGGCCAAGGCGCGGCCAATACCCATCAACTCATCAATTTCAGAATAACGGCTGGGTACCATGCCGCCAGTAAGGGTCTTGTGGCTATTTGTCCGAGAGGTGGTGAA
The DNA here is from genome assembly GCA_039797035.1 of Pseudomonadota bacterium. Taxonomy (GTDB): domain Bacteria; phylum Pseudomonadota; class Alphaproteobacteria; order Acetobacterales; family Acetobacteraceae; genus Neoroseomonas. The sequence goes on from JBDKIR010000314.1 coordinate 2,064, forward strand.
CCCGAAGGCCCCTGCCTGAAGCCCTTCGAGCGTGAGGCGATACATGGCTTCGATATCGTCAGCCGTCGCCGCTTCAAGATTGATGGCCCTTTCGCCCATGACATAAACCCGTAACGGGTGATGCGGTACCTGTGCGGCGATATCGATGGTGCGCTGCATGCCTTCCAGCGCATTCAGATATTCCGGAAAGCTTTCCCAATTCCATTTAAGCCCTTCAGCCAGGGCAATGCCGGGAATTTCCTCAACGGCTTCCATCAGGCCGATCAGCTGATCATGATCCTTTCGCCTTACTGGGGCAAAGCCCACACCGCAATTGCCGAACAGGATGGTAGTCACACCATGCAGTGATGATGGCGCAAGCATGGAATCCCATGTTGCCTGACCATCATAATGGGTATGGGCATCCACCCAGCCCGGCGCGACCACAAGCCCATCGGCATTGATTTCGCGCCGCCCTGGGCCGGCCTTGCCGCCCACCTGGGCGATCTTATCGCCATTGAGTGCGATATCGCCGGTGAAGCCTGCGCTACCGGTTCCATCAATGATGGTGCCGCCGCGGATGACGGTATCATGCATAGCGACTTTTCCTCCGTTCAAGCGCCGGGGCCGCCATGCATTCGGCGGGTTCGCGGCTTTTGCAGAAATGATTGAAGGCCCAGGGCCGAGATACGGTCAAGCACCAATCCTTGAGTGCATACCAACACCTGGCCGGGCCGAGCCGTGCGGCGGGGGCACCGTTCGCGCACTGAAATGAAGCTTCAGCGCCTATTCATGATGATCAGCCGGTATTGATGGGATCGCGCGAAATTCAACTCACTTGAATGAGAATGGCATCACCGGATGGTTACGGCGTGACATCCCCCGCCGCGTGATATCGGACATGCGCAGTCGATTAACAAAGGTCGGATACGCATGGCCCGGAAGCTGAAGCGCAAGGATCGCTCCCATCATGATGAAGCTGAGCGCACCCGGCATGGCCCCGCTATGTCACCACCGCCACAGACATTGCCACTCCGGGATCGTATCGCGGCAGGCCATGCGCTGGCGAAACATATGCCGTTGAAGGATCACAGTATTTGGCGGTCTTCTCTGCGACAGCATGATCCGATGGATCTGCTGATCGACAGCAGCAAAGGACGTATTGAACACCTTATACCGATTCGTTTTGGGCGTATGCTGTCAAACCCTTTTGCATTTTTCCGTGGTTCGGCCGAAATCATGGCGGCGGATTTATCCTTGACCCCAACGACAGGACTTCATGTCCAGGCATGCGGGGACTGCCATGCGGTAAATTTTGGCGGCTTCGCCACGCCGGAACGGCGCATTGTTTTTGACATCAATGATTTTGACGAAACATCCCAAGCGCCTTGGGAATGGGATGTTAAGCGGTTGGTGGCGAGCTACGCGCTGATTGGTCGCTATCGTAATTTCTCGCGCGAAGATACACGCGAATGCGCTTGGCGCGCTGCCCGTGCCTATCGCAAACGTATGGCGCGTTATGCAGAAATGCCAATCCTTGAAGCCTGGTATGACAGCTTCGATCTTGAGGAATTGCTGGAAGCAAGC
>JBDKIR010000315.1:0-2998 GCA_039797035.1 Pseudomonadota bacterium
AGAAGGAAGCCAAGGGCATGGGCCAGCGGGGCAGCATCCGGGAAGGCGGCGCGGCCGATCACCACGAAAAGGCAGGCGTAAACCGCAAGCCCGGCGCTGGCGCCGAAGGCAAAATGGATGCCTTGGGGAAAAAGCAGGAAAAAGAACCCAATTGCGAGCGCGGCAATGCCAATGACCAGAAGGGGCATCAAGCTCCCTTGATCCGCCAGCCCGCCGGCAACCAGTAGCCCGAAGGCCAGCGTGCTGCCGGCCGCCCTCAGCCATCGGTCCGGGGGTGGGGCAGGCGGCGTGTCCTTCACGGCGCGAGGGCGACGCCCGTAATCTCAACCCGCCAGGACGGATCCACCAGGGCGGCTTGAATGGTCATACGGGCTGGTTTGTGGTTGGGGTCCAGCCATTTATCCCAGGCGCGGTTCATCGCGGGCGCGTCCCGGATATCGGCCAGCACCACGGTGGCAGACAGCAAGGCGCGTTTATCCGTGCCGGCTTCCGCCAGAAGCGCGTCGATCTGGGCCAGGATATCGGCAGTCTGCCCTTCGGCATCCAGGCTCGCATCATCCGCCACCTGACCGGCGAGCCAAATGAGGCCGCCACCAACCACGGCGCCAGAAAGACGCTGTTCAGGGGCGAGGCGCTTGATCGTCATGCAGGCGGTCCTTTCGGGCTAATGATGCGTTGGGCAGAGCGTGTCTTACCCAGAAATCCGCCATGATGAAACGGCTTCGGGGCGCAACATGGAAGCCTGGCTGCCCAAAGGGGCCTGCATCAGCAAGAACAAAGCAAATACATCTTGATGGGATTAAAAAATTTCTCGTTATGGTTGTAATTTTTTCTCCCTGAATTTCGATTGTCGGCGGTTTTTTCAATCCCGATTCACTAGAATCGGTTACTTATCTTTGTTCATAAAATAGTTTAAAAAAAACCCCTTAACCAAGACGAAGATTCGATGTTTGGGCGCCTTGCACCGCGGCTTTGGGGTGGTTTTCCGCTTGATCAAACGTAAACGATTCGTAAATAGTAACCCATGGTTGTATTTTTGGAGTGAGTTCTCGCCATGAGAGAGGTTAGACGCAGCGACCGGAAAACCATCCGCCTGGATAATATCGTCCGCGCGCGGCTCAAGACTTGGCCCCAGCGCCCGCCGGGGGCGGCACTTGGGCCTGCCGGGGGATCCTGGTTACGCGCCCGCCCGAGTGAAGGCGAACCGATTGCCCAACCCTATCTGAAGGTGCCGGGGTCTGATCGCATGCGCACCATCCCGGATGGGCTTTGGCTGCATTTTGGCGGCACGCCAGAGGACCCTTACGCCGATATCCTGTGCATCGAAGCCTGCTCCACCTTTCAGAATTTGCTCGATAAGCGCTCCCGCTTCGCGCCTTCGACCACTTCGCTCTTGGCTTATTGTCCCTTGCCCTGGCTGCTCGCCCCGGTTCAGCCAGGGGATGAAACACCGCGCTGGCGGCTTATTCCTGCCTGTGTCACTGAACCGCTGACCGGGCTTACCCTACCGGTGCGGGATATACGGGTGCTTTATGGCCTGCAGCGGGATCATTACACCGGCTTTGCCCGCAATCAGGTGCCGCAGCCGCATGAGTATTTCTGCCCGATGGAGGCGCTGACCGCGCATGAAGGGCATGAAAACCCTTCCATGCGGTCGCTGATCGCACGCGCTTCCATGTCCTCGGCCTTCATGGACCCGCCTTAGGCGGGGCGACGGCGCCTTTGGCGGAAAGTTGGGTGAGGGCGGCCGCCACCACCTGTTGCGGGGAAGCGAGGACCGAAACCGTCACGGCATCGGCCTCCTCGGCGGGGTCTTCCAGGGTGGCGAATTGGCTCGCCATCAGGGAAGGCGGCATGAAATGGCCCTGGCGGGCGGCCTGGCGGCCGGCGATCAGCCCGGCCTCGCCCGCCAAATGCAGAAAAACCAGATCCCCATGCCCGGCGCGCAGCCTTTCCCGATAGGCGCGCCGCAATGCCGAACAGGCCACCACCACCGGCTGCCCCGCTGCCCGTGCTGCGGCGATATGCGCGGCAATCGCGTCCAGCCAAGGCCAACGATCCTCATCCGTCAGCGGCTGGCCGGAGGCCATTTTCGCGACATTCGCCGCCGGGTGAAAGCCATCCGCATCGGCAAAGGGCCAGCCCAACCTTTCGGCCAGCAGGGCCCCGATGGTGGATTTGCCCGACCCGGATACCCCCATCACAATGATCGCCGCGGCGCGCATTTCTATTTCGGCTCTAGGTGCCCGCCAAAGCCGTGGCGCATGGCCGAAAGCGCGCGATCGCCGAAATTGACCTGATCACGCGACCGGAAGCGGGCGTAAAGCGCCGCCGTCAGCACCGGCGCCGCCACAGCCGTTTCCACCGCCTGCTGCACCGTCCAGCGCCCTTCGCCGGAATCCCCCACCTTGCCGGAATATTTCGCAAGATCAGGGTCTTCGGCCAAGGCACTCGCGGTTAGGTCCAATAGCCAGGAGGTAATGACCGACCCGCGCCGCCAGGCTTCCGTCACATCGGCGATATCCACGCTAAGGCGCTGATCTTCCGGCAATTCTGGGCTATCGGCGTGGCGCAGCAAATCAAGCCCTTCGGCCAGCGCCTGCATCATGCCGTATTCAATGCCGTTATGAACCATCTTGACCAGATGCCCTGCGCCGTGATCGCCGCAATGAATCCAGCCTTCTTCGATATTTACGGGGCGTCCTTCACGCCGTGGTGTAGTGGGAATATCACCCCGCCCAGGTGCCAGCGCGGAGAAAATCGGCGCCAAGCGCGCGACGGGGGCGGCCTTGCCGCCGATCATCAGGCAATAGCCGCGCTTCAGCCCCCAAACCCCGCCCGAGGTGCCGATATCCAGGTAATCAATCCCCCGGGCAGCCAGTGCCTTGGCGCGGCGGATATCATCCTTCCAATGCGTATTGCCGCCATCAATCGCGGTATCGCCGGCGGCGAGCAGCCCGCCCAGTTGTTCGAGCGCGTCTTCCGTTGGCGCGCCATG
>JBDKIR010000316.1:0-3114 GCA_039797035.1 Pseudomonadota bacterium
CTGAGCAAGCGGCGCGCGCCGCACCTGATGGCAGTACCTTTCTGGTCAATGCCTCGGCCCATGTGATTGTGCCGCATCTGACACCCAATATGCCGATTGACGTGCTGGCGGATTTCGCGCCGGTGACGAATATCGCTGCCGTGCCGCTCTGGCTGGTAGTTAACCCGGCGCTGCCGGTGCGCAGTGTGGCGGAATTCATCGCCTATGCGCGCGCCAATCCTGGCAAGATTGCTTATGCGTCGTCTTCTCAAGGTGGTGCGCCGCATCTGGCAGGGGAATTGTTCAAGCTGATGACCGGAACCGATCTGGTGCATGTGCCCTATCGCGGTAGCGGCCCGGCCGGGCAGGATTTGATCGCGGGCACGGTGCAGGCGATGTTTGATTCGGTGCCGGCGAGTGCGGGCGCGGTGCGTGATGGCCGCTTGCGTGCCTTGGGAGTGACGACGAAAAGCCGCATCGCGCCCTTCCCGGATTTGCCCACCATCGCCGAAGCCGGCGTGCCTGGTTATGAGATTGCCACCTGGTACGGCATCTGGGCACCAGCACGCACAGCGCCCGCCATTATCGCACGCTTGCAGCAGGCCGTCGCCAGCGCCGCGCGCAATCCCGAAACCCGCGCGCGTTTTGATGCGCTGGGTGCAGAGCCCGTGGCCGATAGCCCGGAAGATTATGCGCGTTTCGTGCGCACCGAATATGATCGTTGGGGCAAGCTGGTGCGCGATGCGCGCATCAAGCTGGATTGAGGGCGAAGCGATGGAAACGGATTATTTGGTGATTGGTGCGGGTTCCGCCGGCTGCGTCGTGGCAAGCCGGTTGGGGACGGCCGGGCGGCGCGTGACATTGCTGGAAGCTGGGCCCAAGGATCGCCACCCCTGGATCCATATCCCCGCCGGCATGCTGAAGCTGATGCAGAACCAAAAGCTGGTGAATTGGGGCTACACCACGGAAGCCGATGCGGGCAGCAATAACCGTGAAATCCGCTGGCCGCGCGGGCGGACTCTGGGCGGCACCTCTTCCATCAACGGCATGCTTTATGTGCGCGGCAATCCGGCCGATTTCGATCTTTGGGCGCAAATGGGCTGCCGCGGCTGGAGCTATGATGAAGTGCTGCCGTTATTTCGTCGCAGCGAAACCTATCGCAATGGCGGCGATCCTGCCGTGCGCGGCCAGGATGGGCCTTTGCAGGTGGAAGATTACCGCACCATTCTGCCGCTGACGCATCGCTTCATCGAAGCGGCGCAGCAGGCGGGCCATCCTTTCCGCCGCGATTTGAATGGCGTTGAACAGGAAGGTGTCGGCTATTCGCAAATGACGCGGATTGGCCGTTGGCGCGGTTCGACCGCGCGCACCTATCTGGCGCAGGCGGGGGATAAGGTGCAGGTGGAAACCGAAGCCCAGGTCACGCGGTTGCTATTCGAAGGCAAACGCTGCGTCGGCGCGGAATTCCGCCAGGGCGGCACACTCAAGCAAATCCGCGCGCGGCGGGAAGTGATCCTGTCCGGTGGCGCGGTCAATTCGCCGCATGTGCTGCAGATCTCGGGCATTGGTCCGGCCGAGCATTTGCGCGCGCTGGGGATTGAGGTGGTGCAGGATATGCCCCAGGTAGGTGCCAATTTGCAGGATCATTACGTCACGCGCGTGCAGCATCGCGTAAAGGATAGCATCAGCACCAACCAATTGGCGCGCGGGCTGCGCTTGGTGGAACAGGTGGCGCGCTTCTTCGCGCTGGGCAATGGCGCGCTGACTTTTGGCGTGACCACGGCGCAGGTTTTCGCGCGTTCGCGTGAAGGGCTCGCCAGCCCTGATCTGCAATTGCTGTTCACGCCGGCAAGCTATGCGCTCGGGCAATTCGGGGTGCTTGAGAAAGAGCCGGGCATGACCTGCGCCATTTGCCCGGTGAAGCCCGATAGCCGCGGCACCGTCATGGCGAAATCAGCTGATCCCTTCGAGAAACCTGCCATTCGGCCGAATTATCTTTCGGCACGGAGCGATCAGGAATTGCTCGCGCGCGGGCTGCGCATGGTGCGGCAGATTTTCGCACAGGCCGCCATCACGCCCTATAGCGTGAAGGAAATTCTGCCGGGGCCGGAAGTGCAGAGCGATGATGAATTGCTCGCCTTCGCACGGCAATATGGCACCACCATCTATCACCCGGTCGGCACCTGCCGCATGGGCGAAGATCCGGCGAGTGTGGTGGATAGCCGGCTCAGGCTGCGCGGCATTGCGGGGCTGCGGGTCATTGATGCCTCAATCATGCCGACGCTGACCACCGGCAATACCAATGTGCCAACCATCATGATTGGCGAAAAAGGTGCCGATATGATCATGCAGGATGAGGCCGCGTGATGCGCGCGATTATTTGCGAAAGCTGGCGAGATTTTGATGCGCTGGAAATCAAGAATGTGCCGCGCCCGGTGCTCCGCCCGCGCAGTATCCGCATAAAGGTCGCGGCGGCGGGGGTTTCCTTTGCCACGCAACTGGTGGTGGCCGGCAAATACCAACGCAAACCGCCTTTGCCTTTCACGCCTGGGACGGAAATTGTCGGCACCGTGATTGAAGCCGCGCCTGATGCGGATGCGCCGCCGCCCGGTACGCGCGTTTTCGCCGTGGTGGATTGGGGTGGCATGGCGGAAGAAGCCATCGCCGATGATATCCACACCATCGCCATTCCGGATGGCTTGCCGCTGGAACCAGCCGTGGCTTTCCCGATTTCCTATCCCACCGCCGGCGCCGCGCTGCTCTGGCGTGGTAAGATCAAGGCGGGCGATTGGGTATTGGTACATGGTGCGGCGGGTGGCGTTGGCCTCGCTGCGGTTGAAATCGCCAAGGCGTGTGGCGCGAAGGTGATTGCGCGCGCGGGAGTGGCGAAGCACGAAATGCTGCGCGCCCGCGGTGCTGATGCGGTGTTGGATAGCGCGGCCCCCTTCCGTGATGCCGTGCGCGCCGCCACAGATGGGCGCGGTGTGGATTGCCTGGTGGATACCATTGGTGGCCCGGCCTTTGATGAAAGCCTGCGCTGTCTTACGGATGGCGGGAACCTTGTCGTGGTGGGTTTTGCTGGTGGCGGCATTCCCACGCTGCAAACCAATATCCTCTTGCTCAAGAATATCGGCG
>JBDKIR010000317.1:0-4223 GCA_039797035.1 Pseudomonadota bacterium
ATCTTGCGTGCCCACCATGATACCAGGGCGATCAGCCCGGCCCGCCGGTGCCGCCATGGCAACAAAGCCATTTGTCCCGCTATTGATGAGGGGGCCATTATTGCCATTGCCGAGCAGGGGCGGCGAGCCGAGATAAACCTGGTTCGCCGTGCCGCCCAGGACATTGGCCAGATGTATCGCGGCCGAACCATCATTCAGGCGATTGAAATATTCAGCACGGAACGCAAAGATATCCAGCCGGTTATTGCTGCCATTGACGCGAATGGCGTTGCTTTCGGCTTCGTCGATCCGCAGATTGCCGATCTGGACCCGCACATTGCTGGCATCAATCTGGATACCTGTGGAACCCGCCACCGGCACGGCGGCGCCCGCGGTGATCAGTTCCGATTGCGATGTCATATTGGCGATGCGGCCTTCAACGCCATTGCCGTCAATCCAAATCCCGTATTTGGCGAAATCGGCATATAGATTGCTGAGGTAGAATTTCGTCGTCACGCCGTAGCTTGAGGAGGAGAAGCGCAGCACGGACCGGGCACCAAGGACGAAGATATCATCGAGGAAAACGCCATCGGCACGTTTGAAGACCAGCGCATCCTGATTATTCTGCTGCCAGGTCATGACATTCGCGTCTGAAGTCTGGAACGGCCAGAAATGCACATGCTCCAGGCGGCAGGTGTCATAGCTGCGTTCCAGCTCAACACCACGCGTGAAAACCTGCCCGCGCAGGCGCTTGATGCTCATGCGGCCGGAATTATCGCACCAGATGCCGCGATTAACCGCGACCAGCATGATATTTTCGAAATCCACCGCGCCGTAACAATCCTGCACGCGGAAGACATAATCATAATCCGTCGGCGCCCAACTGCTGTTCAGCGCCGCCGTATGGATTTGCCGCACGGCGATGTCACGCAGGATGGAGCCACGCGCCATCAGGCCGGTGAAGGTGAAAGGGGTGAAGCCGGTTTGATCGATTTTGAACCAGGTACCATGCGCGGTATCCGGCCCTTCGGTAAAGCCGGCCCCTTGCAGTGTCACCGTGACACCATCAATCACGATGGGGCTCGCGATGCGATAGGTGCGTGGGCCGAATTGCAGCACGCCGCCGCCTGCAAGCTTGAGCGCATTGATCGCCGCCTGGATGGCGGGCGCATCATCCGTGCTGCCATTCCCCACGGCGCCATAATCGCGCACATGCGCGGGGCGATCGGCCAGCAGGCCAGTCCGCATCTGCGCCAGGCTTGCGCGGCGTGTGGTAAGGGTGGTGCCGCTGGCCTGCACCATGGGCAGGATATCGGCATCGGCAGTGGCGGTGACGCTTGGAAGAGCGCTGATTTTCGTATCAGACATGGGGGGCCTTTTCGTGGTTGCAGCAAGGGCGCTGCGCATCACGCGCAGCGATATGGGGCTTTGGTGGAAGCGGCCTGCGCGGCGCGTGTTCAGAACAGGAGCAATTGGCCGCCATCTTCGAGCAGCAGCGGCAGATCATCTTCGCGCAGCAATCGGGGCGGCGCGCCGATGGCGAAAGGTTCCGAGAGTACGTAAAGCGACACATCCGCGCTGTTGCGCGCCAGGATGCGATACCCACCCGCCGGTGGTTGCGCGGCAAATGTCACCGCGACGCGGCCATTAACGACATTGGCGCTTTGTGTCGCCAGCGTGACACCGGCTGCGCTGCGCAACAGGAAACTGACCGCGCTGATGGGGCCAATAATGGTGGCACTGACCGGAATGCTATTGCCCTGCATCAGATTGGTGGGCATCGCGTCCAGAATAATGGCGCGCGCTTCCGCTGTGGCGGAAAGGGTCACGCTGAAGGGAAGTTGTGCTGAGCGCAGAATGTCCGGCGGTGTGCCGCTGGCATCCAGGATCGTGGCGCTGCCGGTCAGGGTACCTGATCGAATGGGTAGCATGGCGGTGGCATCACTGGCCTGGACCAGAATGACATCGCCGATCCGCAAGCGATCCGCGGCCTTGGCGAAATAGCCATCAGCCTGCACTGCAGCGCGCGTGTCGCTGGTCCGGTAATGCCAAAGCGTGAAGCCATTGGCCGCGCTGAGTTCGGCCAGATTGATAAGCATGAAAGGCATGGGCGCTCCTGTCCCGTGCCACCGCCGTTCCAGGGGGCTGGATCGGGTGGGCGCGGAAGGTCTGGGGACGAGGGGAGGGGTATGGGCGCAATGCGGCCCTTGATGGGGGGCTTGATATAAGAAAAATAGCCTAATGTCAAGGAAAAAAATCTCTAACTGGGCTGGGCAAGGCCCTCGCCCGTTGGCTGAGTTCGGCCAACATGCTCAAATAACTGGAATGTTTCGCCGTTTGGATGGATCGGGACCATGCTTCGACGTGTTTGCGCAGCGCTGCTTCTGCTGCTGACGCCAGGTTTTGCCTGGGCGCAGGACCGGGTGCTGAATGTCTATAATTGGTCGGATTACATCGACCCCTATGCGGTGCAGCGTTTTACGCGCGAAACCGGCATCCGGCTGCGCTATGATGTCTTTGACAGCCTTGAAACATTGGAAGGCAAGCTCGCGGCCGGCCGTTCGGGCTATGACATCGTGGTGCCGACCAGTGAGCCGAGCTTTGCCCGCTTGTTACGGGCCGGGGCCTTGGCGCCGCTTGATCGCGCCCGCATTCCGAATTGGCGCAATCTCGACCCGCAATTGATGGCGCGTGTGGCGACGATCGACCCGGAAAATCGCCACGGCGCCATCTATCTTTGGGGCACGGTGGGGCTGGGGCTGCGGCTGGATCGCATCAAGGCCCTGGCGCCGGAAATGGCGCTGGATAGCCTTGATGTGCTGTTCAAGCCGGAAAATGCCGCCAAGCTGGCGCGCTGCGGCATCATGGTGATGGATAGCCCAACCGATGTGGTGCCATCCCTGTTAAGTTGGCTCGGCCGCGATCCCAATGCCCATTCGGCTGAGGATTTGCGGGCCGCCGAACAGGCGCTCATGGGCATTCGGCGCTATCTGCGCGCCATTATTGCCTCCGGTTCCATCCTGGATGCCTTGGCCAATGGGGAAGCCTGCGTCGCGCTGACCTATTCTGGGGATGTCATTCAGGCGCAGGCGCGGGCAAGGGAAGCCGGGCGTGGCGTTGAAATCGGCTATACCGCGCCGCGGCAGGGCGCGCAGCTTTGGTTCGACATGCTGGCCATTCCCGCCGATGCGCCGAACAAGGACGCGGCGCATGAATTCATCAATTTCCTGTTGCGGCCGGATGTCATCGCGGGTGTGACGAATCATGTGCGCTACCCCAATGCGGTCCCCGCATCCTTGACGGCGGTGGAAGCCGCGGTGCGCGATGACCCCAATGTCTTCCCCGATGAGGCGATGTTGGCCGCCAGCTTTGTGGCCACCACGCCGCCGCGCGATTTTGAACGCGCGCGGACGCGGGTTTGGTCGCGCTTCAAGGCAGGCCGTTGACGCGGTGCTGATCGCGGCAGGTTTGGAAAAATCCTTCGGCCCCAGCCAGGTTCTGGCGGGGCTCGATCTGCATATCAAAGCGGGCGAATTTTTCGCCCTGCTCGGTGGTTCGGGTTCGGGAAAATCCACGCTTCTGCGTGTTCTGGCTGGGTTTGAGGCGCCGGATGCCGGGCGCTTGACGCTGGATGGGCAGGATCTGCTGCCCGTGCCGCCCTGGGCGCGGCCGATCAATATGATGTTCCAATCCTATGCGCTGTTTCCGCATTTGAATGTGGCGGACAATATCGCCTATGGCCTGCGCCGGGCCGGTGTCGCGGCGGCGGAGCGTGCAGCGCGCATGGCGGCAATGCTGGAACTGGTCGGCTTGCAGGGGCTGGAACAACGCCGCCCGCATCAGCTTTCGGGCGGGCAGAAGCAGCGCGTTGCGCTGGCGCGGAGTTTGGTCATGCGCCCGCGCCTTTTATTGCTGGATGAACCCATGGCGGCTTTGGATGCGGGCTTGCGCGAACGCACCGGGCTTGAATTGCGCGCCCTGCAACGCAAAACCGGCGCGGCCTTCATCATGGTCACGCATGACCAGCAGGAGGCGCTGGCGCTGGCTGATCGCATCGCGGTGCTGGAAGCCGGCCGCATCGCGCAAATCGGCCCGCCGCAGGAAGTCTATGCCCGCCCCGCCACGCGCTTCGTCGCGCGCTTTCTGGGGGCGGCCAATGTGCTGGAAGGCCGCCTTCGGGGCAGCGTCTTTGAAATGCCCGAAGCCGCGAGTGAGGTCAGCGCAGCGCTGCCGGCGGGCACGGT
>JBDKIR010000318.1:0-2900 GCA_039797035.1 Pseudomonadota bacterium
TGGCGCCGCGCGGCTTTGGGATGCGGCATGATCCTGCGCGCTTTCAAAGCTGGGACGGTCTATTTTTTACTGCTCTACGTGATCGGCTTTTTGCTGGGCGCGACACGGGAATTGCTGTTGGCGCCGCGCCTTGGCGTAATGGTGGCGAGTGCGCTTGAGGCGATCCCTATGTTCGCCGCCATTTTCCATTTTGCGCCGCTGATCGCGCGCCGGTTTGGCATCCCGCCGAAATCAGGTGGGCGCCTGCTGATGGGCTGCTTTGGTTTGGCGCTGCTGGTCGGCGCGGAAATAGCCATGACGCGCGCTATGCGCGGCCTTTCGCCCGAGCAATGGCTGGCGCATTTCGCAAGTTTTGAGGGCGCGATCTATGCCGTGCTGCTGGCGTGTTTTGCCGCCATGCCCTGGCTCAGGCGCTAGATCATGCCCGCACTCTGCCGTGATTGCTTCCATCACGCGGCGGAGGATTTCGCGCGCTGCCTGGCCTGTGGTTCCAGGCGTGTTATCGCCCATCCTGACCTATTCCGCCTGACAGTGGCGCATATTGATTGCGATGCCTTCTATGCCAGCGTGGAAAAGCGCGACCGGCCGGAATTGGCGACCCGCCCGGTGATTGTCGGCGGCGGCACGCGCGGCGTGGTCGCGGCCTGTTGCTACATTGCGCGGCTATCGGGCGTGCGCAGTGCCATGCCCATGTTCAAGGCGCGCGCTGCCTGCCCCGATGCGGTGGTGATCAAGCCCGATATCGCCAAATACGCCCGCGAAGGCGCGCGCATCCGCGCCATGATGGAAGCGCTGACCCCCCTCGTGCAGCCGCTTTCCATAGATGAGGCAGTGCTTGATCTGCGGGGGACCGAGGCGCTGCACAACGCACCGCCCGCAGCAGTGCTGGCGCGCTTTGCCCAAGCGGTGGAGCGCGAAGTGGGGGTGACGGTCTCAGTCGGTTTGGCCGCCAATCGGCTGATGGCGAAGCTCGCCGCCGAACGCGACAAGCCGCGCGGCTTTGCCGTGATCGGGGCAGAGGAAGCCGCTCCCTGGCTGGCGCCGCAATCGGTGGCCGTACTGCCCGGCGTGGGGCCAGCCATGGCGAAGCGGCTTGCGGCGGCGGGGTTTGTGCGCCTTGGGCAATTGGCCGCGCTGGATGCCCGCGCTGCCTTGGCGCGCTTCGGCGCGGATGGCCCGGCGCTGGTGGCGCGTGCGCGCGGCGATGATGACCGCCCCGTCAACCCGACGCGGGAGACCAAAAGCATCAGCGCCGAAACCACCTTTGATACGGATATGGCGGCGCTGGCCGCGCTGGAGGCGCCGCTTTGGCGGCTATGCGAAAAGCTCGCGCGTCGGCTCAAGGATAAGGGCTTCGCGGCCGGTGGCGTGGTGCTGAAGCTGAAGGCCGCCGATTTCGCGCTGCGCACCCGGTCCCAGCGCCTCGCGGAGCCAAGCCTTTTGCCGGAGGTGATTTTCGCCGCCGCCCGGCCATTGTTGCAGAAGGAGGCCGATGGCACGGCGTTCCGCCTGATTGGCATTGGCGCTCAGCCCTTGGCACCGGCGGATCAGGCGGATCGGGGCGATCTGGCAGACCCGGAAGCGCCCCGCCGCGCGGCGCGCTGGAAGGCGATGGAAGCGCTGCGGGCTAAATTCGGTGAGGATGCCATTGGTATCGGTCGCGGCTTCGGCGCAAAGCCTTCACCCCCGACAAAACCCAAGAATGGATAAAGAAATGGCCGGGTGGCCCCCGGCCAAGGCGTAGTGACGCTGTGGCGCTGGTTCAGCGGCTGCGCTGCGGGGCCTGTGCCAATTCTTCATAGGCGCGCAGATCTTCCGCCCGAAGCGACCGCGCATTGGCCAAGACCGCTGCACCGGGGCGGGGGGAGGAAGCCGTGCGCATGTACCCCTCATCCGGGCGATCATAAATGAAGCCAGAGACGGGATAGATGCGGCCAAGCGTTTCCTGGTCATGGCCGACCTGAACGCGCACAGCCGACCAATCATTATGCAAGGACACATCCACCACGGAGACATCCTGCATGATCGAACCACGGCGAATACCGGGACCGGCCCAATTCGCATGATGGATCAGGATTTCACGCGCGCTGATCACTTCCTGCACAACGGCGACATGGCCGGAACGCATATTGCCCGTGCCGGGGAAGGCCATCACGGCGCCAACTTCTGGGCGGTGGCCGCGGGCATAATAACCGGCCGCATTGTGCCACCATTCGCCGCCATTCCCGCGAATGGCCATGCCGGTTGCCTGACGCACATAGGGCACGCAGGAAATACCGGGGTTACTGGCATAGGCAACTTGCTGCGCAACACTGGCCTGACGGCGCGGGCCGGTCACGGTCTTTTGGGTCTTGGTGGCTTGGGACGCGGTATTGGTCCGCACAACGCTACTGTGGCGTACTGGGGATGCCTTCGCAGCGGTTGCGCGGGATGATGCGGTCGCGCTTTGTTGCCGGGCCTGACTTGCCTCCGCCACATTAGGCGAAAGACCCGTTCCAAGCACCAGACAAATAGCAGCCGCGAATGTACCTGCTCTGACCAAAACTGAAGCCCCCTGAAGAACGACACTTTTGTGCCCTTGACGGGCAGGTAAGAGCCATCACCTTCCCGTGACAAGCACCCTGCCTGTTACGTGATGTAACCTGGCGTGATTAGTTCAATTCACCCTGGGAAGCCTTGCGTTTCTAAGAAAATATTCCGATGAATTTGGCTAAATTCAGGCGAAGTCACAGTGTGGTGGCTTCCGTGCAACAGTTGGCCGTTTCGAAGCTGACGAATCAAGGCAAGCGATGGAAAACTGCGCATGCAGGATAAGGCGTTGGTAGCATGGTGTGCGTCCTTAAAATCTATTCAAAATATTGATTTAAATGAATAAAAATAGATTGAAGCCAAAATGGAAT
>JBDKIR010000319.1:0-3155 GCA_039797035.1 Pseudomonadota bacterium
CCGGAAAGCTTGGCGGGCATACGGTCGGCATGCTCGGCCAAGCCCACAGCCGCCAACATTTCACCCGCCCGAGCCAGGCGTTCCTGTTCCGGCAATTGGGCTGTCACTTCCAGTGACATGGCAACATTTTGCCGCGCCGTGAGCGCACCCAGCAGATTATGGTTCTGGAAAATGAAGCCGATACGCCGGCGCAGCGTCACCCGCATTGCCTCTGAAGCGCCCAGCAGCTCCTGACCCAGCACCTCGCAGGACCCTTCCTGCATGGCGCGAAGCGCGCCGATCAGCCCAAGAAGGGTGGTCTTACCGGAACCCGAAGGCCCGGTGAGCAGCAAAATCTCCCCAAGGCCGACGCGTAACGCCACCTCACGCAAGACCGGTCGGCGCAATTCGCCATCGCCATAGGCGTAGTTCAGCCCTTCGATGCGGATGGAATCTTGCGACATCAGGCGAACATATCCGCGGGATTGGCGTCACGCAGTTTGCGCACGGCCAACAAACCCGCCAGTGCGCACATACCGAAAATCATCAAAAAAACCGTGACGCCTCTTTCCCAGGACATGACCAGCGGCAGAAAAGTGGCTTCGCCAATAAAGGCATAAAGCCAGAGCGAGGTGAGAAGGCCCGGCACAAAACCCAGAAAGGCTAGGATCAGCGCCGAAGACATGACCACCCGCGCCAGATAGAAATTGGAATAGCCAATCGCCTTAAGGGTGGCGTATTCGCGCAAGTGATTGGCAATGTCGCTGAACAGGATCTGATAGACAATCACCATGCCGACGATCAGGCCCATGATGCTGCCAAAGCCAAAGATAAAGCCGATGGGCGTTGCGGTTTCCCAATAATGGCGTTCATGCGCCACCAATTCAGGATGCGTCAGCACCAAGACATCACCGGGCAAAAATGCCGCAAGCCTTGCCTTGGTGGTGGCAACATCGGCCCCAGGGGTCAAGCGAATGGCGACCAAATCAACGCTCGCGGGATCGCGGGCGCGCAGGATGCGGCGGAAATTCACCTCGCTCATCACCAGATTGCCATCTGCGCCAAAGGAAGGGCCGATTTGCACCGTGCCCACAATGCGCATCATGCGATTGCCGACTTGCACTTCAAAAGGTCCATGTTCCGCCAGCAATTTGCCGACATTGCCGAATTCCGGGCGAGAGCGGATGTCAAACCCCACCGCATCCACCTGGCGTAACGCATCCGAAATCTCATCCAGGCCTTCAAAACGCATGGCGCCCGCTTCAACATCAAAGCCAATCAATTGAATGTCACGTCGGGCACCTGTTTCGGGATTGCGCCAGGAAGCCTGCGTCAAATAAACCGGCACGGCCTGCGCCACTTCGGGCAAAGCAAGCGCCTGATGCGCCCTGATGCGCGGCATGGCTTCCGACCGGAAACTCGCGGTGGTCAGCGGATTCATCAAAAAGATTTCCGCCTGCATGGCTGCGTAAAGCCGTGTCGCACTATCGAATAGCGCGGCACGAAACCCAAGCTGCATGAAGACCAGCACGGCAGCGAACATTACCCCGGCAATGGCCGATAGCAGGCGGGGACGTTCAAAAAACAGCTGCCGCAAGGCAAGCCGTGCCGGCAGATACAACCAAGCCCAGGGCGAAACCCCGCCCCTGCCGACACTCGGCGCGGCGCAGCCTGCCCCAGTCGGTTCCCGCCGATTTTCCGTCAGTGCATTCACGGCCGGATCGCCACCTGCACCTGCATATTGGATCGCCTACGCAAAGCTGCCACACCAGCCTCGTCCAAAGCCAAGCGCACTTCCACGGTGCGCGCATCCACTGCCGCCACCGGGTCATTGCTCGCCAGGGTTTGTCGGCGCACGGTCCAGCCGATTTCACTGACCCGCGCGGCGAAGCGCTGCGTCTCACCCGGCACCACGATTTCGGCCATTGCCCCAAGGCGCACGCGCGGTACGTCTGTTTCGTAGACATCCGCCACCACTTGCAAGCGCGACAGATCCGCCATTTCCAGAACGCCATCCGCCCCCACCTGATCTCCGGGACGGACAAAAATACGCAGGATGGTACCCGCAATCGGGGCGCGCACCCGCGCCAATTCGGCGTCCGCGGCTGCCTTGGCCGTTGCGGCGCGCAGCGCGGCCACACGCGCTTCGGCGAGCGCAATATCCTCAGGCCGTGAGGACAGCAGCGTTTCAAGCGCTGCCATGGCCTCCCGCTTTTCCGCCGCCAGCCGCGTTGCCACGGCGCGGTTACGGTCAGCCGCCGCCAAAGCGCCCGCCCCCGTTGGCACCAGATGTTCAGACCTTTCGGCATCGCGGCGCGCGATTTCTTCCTGGGCCGCGACGGCCTCAATCCGCGCCCGCTGCGCCGCAATCTCGGAAGGTCGGCCGGCGGCGCGCAACTTGGCCAGATTGGCTTCAGCTTCGGCCAAACCCGCTTCAGCCTGGGCGGTTGCGGCATCCTTCATGGCGGCATCGGCAAATTCCGCCAGCAATTGCCCCTGCACCACTTCCGCCCCTTCCACCACCAGCAGGCGATCAAGCCGGGTCACCGCAATGCCGCCCGGCTGATTGAGCCGCCGGATGCGCGAAACCGGCTCCACGCGCCCAAGCGCACCAACGCCAATCGGGCCGGTTGCAGCTGTTATGGGGCTGGACAGCGCAGGCGGGGGCGCGGCGCGCATGTGCCAAAAAGCCCCACCAGCCAGGCCGAGCAGGACAAGCCCGGCCATCATCTTCCCCCGCCTGGTCATGGCGTCACCCCCAAAAGTCCAGAAAGAGCCGAGCGCATTTCCACCAATTCGGTGACGCTTGGCTTATAAAGTTTGAACAACCGCGCCATGAATAACCCGTCTCCAGCCGCCATGATGGCTGCGCCATGGCCCGGTGGCAGCCCATCAGCCGCCACTGCGGCGCGCATATCGGCAATGACAGCACGGATCGGCGCCAGCAATGCGGGGTCATGATGAAAGGCGGCAAGGAAGACCGCGCCCGCCCTTTCATGGCGTTCATTGCAGGCGCCGTCGCCCTCCCCGAAGCCCCATTCCAGCATGGAACGGGCCACACGCCCCCTGCCTTCCGGCTGCGCGGCAACACAGGCGGCGAATTCCGCAGCGATGAAGGCCGAAAGCCGCCGTAGCAGCGCCTCCAAAAGCGCTTCCTTGGACGCGAAATGATACAG
>JBDKIR010000320.1:0-4865 GCA_039797035.1 Pseudomonadota bacterium
CGCAGGGTGGACTGGAAGAAGTGGATGATGCCATCCGCGCCGCAGGCGGCTTGCCCGCCACCCTGCTGCCTTTCGATCTGCAAAAGGCAGAAAAGGAGATCGATATGATCGGGCCTTCCATTGTGGAACGCTTCGGTCGGCTGGATATCCTGGTGCATAATGCGGGCGCGCTGAATAAACTGACCCCCGTTGCGCATATTGATCCGCGCGATTGGGCAGAGGTGATGGCGGTGAACCTGACCGCAAGCTGGCGGCTTATTCGCAGTTGCGATCCACCCTTGCGCGCTTCCGATGCGGGGCGCGCAGTTTTCCTCACTTCCGGCGCGGCGCAAAACCCGCGCCCTTATTGGGGCATGTATGGCGCCGCCAAGGCGGGGATGGAACATCTGGTATCGACTTGGGCGGCCGAGGTGGAAAGCACATCGCTGCGCATCAATCTGGTGGATCCCGGCCGCGTTGCTACCAAGTTGCGTGCCTTGGCCTATCCTGGTGAAGACCCCAACAGCATCGCGCAGCCTGCTGATATTGCGCCAAGCCTTGCTGCCTTTTGCCTGCCGTCTGAATCGCGCCATGCTGCGCGGGTAAGGTTGGGGAATACTTAGCGCCATGATCGCATTGCGCCGCTTTTTCCTTCTGGCTGCGCTTCTGCTTCCCGTTGCTGCTGCTGCGCAGAATGCAGCACCACAGGCCGCGCGCCTTTCTGCCGGCAAGGCCGCTTTGACTGCGGCGAATGGTGGGCGCTGGGCAGAAGCGGAAAGCTATGCCGGCAGCGCTGATCCATTGGTCGCGAAGCTGGTGCTGTGGATGCGCCTGAGCCATCGCACCGCCCCGGCCCGGCCGCAGGAATTCGTTGCATTTCTGCGGGACAATCCCGATTGGCCCTTGGTGGAAACCATTGCCCGCCGTGCGGAAGTTTCATTCGGTGGGCCGGGCGATGATGCCTTGGCGCTGGCGCATTTCACCCTGTTTCCCCCGCGCAGCCTGACCGGCGCGCTGCGTCAGGCAGAGGCGCTGAACCGCGCCGGCCGCTTGCAGGAACTCCCCCCCGCCTTGCGGCGTGCCTGGGTGGAAGCGCCGGGCGATGCCGCGGCCGAAGCGAATATCATGGCGCAATTCGGCCAGGTCTTGAGCGCGGATGATCACGCCCAGCGCTTTGATCGGCTCTATTTTGCGCGCGACCTGCCCGGGGCGCAGCGCGCGTTGGACCGCATGAGCGGTGTACGCCGTGGCGCGGGGCAAATCCGGATGGCCTTGGCGGGAGAACCTGACCCGACTCAGATCAGGCTGCGCCCGGTGGATCTGGGCTGGGCGCATGAAAGGGCGCGGTTGTTGCGCCGGCGCGACCAGGATTCCGATGCGGTGGCAAGCTGGATTGTCGCCGAACCCTTCCAGCAGGATCTGCCGCTTGAAACAGCGCGCGCGGTTTGGACCGAAAGGCAAGTTCTGGCACGCAAGCTGTTGCGGCTGAACAACCCGCAGGATGCCTATCGTGTTGCTGCCCAGCATGGTCAGCCCAATGGCAGCGATGGGCGGCAGGAAGCCGAATTTCTGGCCGGCTTCATTGCGCTGCGCTTTTTGAATGACCCGGTATTGGCGCAGCGCCACTTCCTGGCCGTGGCCCTGGGCAGCAATTCTGTCATTACCCGCGCGCGCGCCTTTTACTGGGAAGGGCGGGCCTTGGCGGCCCGTGGCCAAAACGGCGCGGCGCGTGAACGCTACGCGGCGGCCGCGCAATTGCCGACTGCCTTCTATGGCCAGCTTGCTGCGCTCACGATGGGTGAAAGCCAGCAATCGCTTGATGCGCGCTTGCGCGCCATCCAAACGCCACCCGTGCCGCCTGCCCGCGCCCGACAATTCGCTGATCGGGAATTGGCCCGCGTGGTGTCCTTATTGGCGGAGCTTGGTGACACACGCCGCGCCCGCGTGTTTTTGCTGCGTCTGCAAGCTGTGGCGGCAGATGCGCAGGACCGGTTGCTCACGATACGCTTGGCCAATCATATTGGCCGCCCTGATCATGCGGTTTGGGTGGCGCGCCGTTCAGCGATTGAAGGCGATATCCTGCTGCCGGAAGGCTGGCCAACGCCCTTCCGCCCGCCTGTTTCGACGCCTGAGCCCGCCTATATTTTCGCCATCACCCGTCAGGAAAGCAATTTTGATACGGAAGCGGTCAGCAGCGCCAATGCGCGCGGGCTGATGCAATTGCTGCCTTCCACCGCGCAGCTTGTGGCGCGCCGGCTGGGTGTTGCGTATCGCGTGGAAATGCTCACCGCTGATCCGCAGGCCAATATGCGCCTGGGCGCTGCGTATCTGGATGAAATGCTGACGCGCTTCGATGGTTCCCTGATGCTGGCGGCAGCAGCCTATAATGCCGGGCCACGGCGTGTGGATGAATGGCTTGGTACTTATGGCGACCCGCGCACGGGCGGGCGCGATACGCTCGATTGGATGGAAATGATTCCCTTTTCAGAAACGCGCAATTACGTGCAGCGCGTGATTGAAAATGTCGTTGTCTATCGCGCGCGGCAGGGTCAGGCTGGATCGGCGGAACATCCGCTCGCGCTGTGGCTCGCCAGCACCAGATAACGCCATGACCTTTGCCATGATGATCGCGACACTCGGTGGCATTGGTCGCTTGAAACCCGGCCCGGGCACCTGGGGGTCTTTGGTGGTGCTGCCCTTGGTGATGCTGGGCCCCACTGCCTGCCTGGTCTTGGCGCTTGGTGTGACCGTGCTTGGGTATTTTGCTGTGCGTGGCGTATTGCGTGATCGGCCCGATGAAGACCCAGGCTGGATTGTGGTGGATGAGGCTGCCGGGATGCTGCTGGCGCTGGCGGGCTTGACCAGTGAGGCCAGTCTTTGGGGTGTCTTGCTGGCCTTTGTGACCTTCCGGGTTTTCGATATTTTCAAGCCCTGGCCGATATCCTGGGCGGATCAGCAAAAGGGCGCCTTCGGTGTCATGCTGGATGATGTTGTGGCCGGTGCCTTGGTGGCGGCGGCGCTGCTTTTGGCGCGGCCCATTTTGCCAGGAGTGATCTGAACCATGCTGCCAGAAACCACGCTGGATCAGGCGCGCGGCTTGCTGCGCCAGATGGAAAGCCGCGGGCTTACCTTGGCCACGGCAGAATCCTGCACCGGCGGGTTGATTGCCGCGGCGCTGACCGCCATTGCCGGATCTTCTTCCGTCGTCATGGCGGGCTTCGTGACCTACGCCAATGACGCCAAGCGCGCGATGGTGGGTGTGGCTGAGGCGACGCTGGCCAAGCATGGCGCGGTCAGCGCTGAAACCGCGCGCGAAATGGCCGAAGGCGCCCGTGCGCGGGCCGGCGTTTCCCTGGCGCTGTCCTGCACAGGCATTGCCGGGCCGGGTGGTGCGACACCGGGCAAGCCTGTCGGGCTTGTTTTCATCGGTTGTGCCCGGGAAGGCAGCCCAACCTTGGTGGAACGCCATGTCTTTGCCGGGGATCGCGCTGCGGTGCGCGCGGCAACTGTTGCGGCCGCGCTGGACCTTGCTGCCAGAAGCCTGAACACGGCCTGAACACCCGCTTGCGGCGCGGCCTTACTGGTCGCAGGATAGGCTCAACACGAAGCAAGTGGGGGAAGGTCACACCGAAGGCACGTCCTGTGCCAGGCGATGCCGCCATTATCCTCCTTGCATCATGTGTTGAACACCGATGAGGAGATGTCCCATGGCTGCCCCCCCTTCCGCGCGTCGCGACCGGATCAATCCGAATTTCCCGAAGCTGGTCGAAATGACGCACCAATATGTCTATGGTGACGTCTGGGAACGCCCGCAGCTCAACAAGCGCGACCGTTCCATGGTGACGATTGCGGCGCTGGTGGCGCTGGGCTGGCAGGAACAATTGAACAGCCATATCGGCCGCGGCCTGACCAATGGGCTTTCGCGTGAGGAAATTTCCGAAATCATCACGCATCTTTCCATGTATTCCGGCTGGCCTTCCGCCATGACGGCCGCGCATGTCGCCGTTGATGTGTTTGAAGCGCAGGATCAGGCGAAGAAGGGCTGATGCCATGAAAGTAGGGTTCATTGGCCTTGGCACCATGGGTGCCTTCATGGCCGCCAATATCCAAAAGGCGGGCTATCAGCTGGTGGTGCATGACATTCGCCGCGAAGCCGGTGCCAATCGCCTTGCGGCCGGGGCCACTTGGGCGGAAACGCCCAAGGCCGTGGCTGAACAATGTGAGGTGATTTTCACTTCCCTGCCTGGGCCGAAGGAAGTGGAGCCGGTGATTTTTGGCCCCGATGGCATTCTGGCCGGGGTGCAGAAGGGCGCTGCCTATTTCGATCTTTCCACCAATTCCCAGGCGCTGATGAAGCGCATGGCCGAAGCACTCGCGACCAAGGGCGCTTATGGCTTTGATGCGCCGGTCAGCGGCGGGCCCAAGGGTGCTGAAACCGGTAAGCTCGCCATCTGGGTTGGTGGCGACAAGGCCGTTTTCGATAAATACAAAAAGGTGCTGGACGCTTTTGGTGACCAGGCTGCCTATATCGGGCCGACCGGTACCGCGACGGTGGCGAAGCTGGTGCACAATATGGCCGGCTATGCGATCCAGACCGCCATGGCCGAAGTGTTTTCCATGGGCGTGAAGGCGGGGATGGATCCGCTTGATCTCTGGAAGGCCGTGCGCCAGGGCGCCTTGGGGCGCAAGCGCACCTTTGACCGCATCACCGATCAATTCCTGATTGATAAGTATGACCCGCCGGCCTTTGCGCTGAAGCTTGCGCATAAGGATGTGACGCTGGCGGTGACCATGGGCCGAGAATTGAATGTGCCGATGCGCTTTCGCAATCTGGCGCTGGAAGAAATGAATGAGGCGCTGAACCGTGGCTGGGAAAACCTGGACAG
>JBDKIR010000321.1:0-8108 GCA_039797035.1 Pseudomonadota bacterium
TGGCGCGAAAGAGCGGGTTGGGGAATCTGCAAGGCGCGCGCGGCGCGCGTGAATGTCTTGTGCTCATAAAGAGCTTGAATCAGCCGAAGGTCTTTGACATCAAGCATAATCTTTTTTGGAATAGTTCCCCTGTATTGTCGAGGCGAATTTTGATCGACATTGCATGCTTCGCCACCAGATTGGTCTGTTTCATCGCAGATGACAGCGATAGGTGTCCTGGCGTATTTTGTGATATGTGAAAAAGATTGAGTGAATTAAAATTGAATGCGTGCGCTAAAAATTAACCGAAAAATGCATCAGCCTATTGGTAATGATCCCCGCCAGGTTTGCCTGAAAGGCATGAACCCAGGCTTTCGGTGGATGGTTGGAATGCGTTTATGTCAAACGGTTATGGAAAATATTCAGTTGAACTTCCTGTGACATTGATTTCAAAAGCCTTTGCTCTGTCTGCGCACGAAAGAAAAAACATCATGGCGAAGGCGAAATTTCAGATTGGTGATCAACTCCAGGATCGTAGTAATCCAATGATCCGGGCAGAGGTTATTTCAATGCGCGAATTCCTGGGATTGCCGCATTACAAATTTCGCTTGTGGAGTCCCTGTATGGCAGATCGAGAGATTTCCTTGAGTGAGGTTGGCGCGCATATAAAATTCACCACTACCGCAGAGGCCAAGATATAATCATTGCGGTATAGAATCGAAAAGCTCTTCGCAACTTGCAGGATGGCTTGACCGCTTCCGAGGCTGCTTGGTCGATGGGGCGTGATGTATGTCCCTTCCAATTAAAATTTTCGTGGCGCCATGCCACCCCATCAAGATTCTGAGCAAAAAAGCGAATGGCAAGACGCGCAAAAGTGCCAGCAGGGCACCTTGTTCACCCTGATTCGCGCTTGGGATGGGCGAGCAGAAAGGGCTGGATGAGCTGAAGCTGGAAGACATAACGCGGCATGATAAGGCCTGACGCAACTTTGCTCGGGGAAGGAATTTGGTGATTTATTTTAAATTTATGTAGTATATTCAGATTGAATAATCTGTATTGGTGGAGTGAATATCATGCGTATGGCATTAATGTATGGTGCCATTTTACTGTTTAGTGTTTTCATTTCTTGGATAATTTTCTTTTCCTTAACCCATGCGCGTACAGGTGCCTGGATCAGGAAATACGCCGGCATGCAATCCAGCGGCGTCAATCAGGCGAGTTCTGCCTTATTGGTGCTGAGTATTGCCTTTATTTTGAATGATGTCAGTCAAATACGCAGCAAGGCGTCTGATGTCCTGTTGCAGGAAGCCGATGTGTTGCGCACCATGGGGCGCATTTCGGTCAATCTGCGGCATGATCTGGGCGAACCATTGCGGGGCATGCTGAC
The DNA here is from genome assembly GCA_039797035.1 of Pseudomonadota bacterium. Taxonomy (GTDB): domain Bacteria; phylum Pseudomonadota; class Alphaproteobacteria; order Acetobacterales; family Acetobacteraceae; genus Neoroseomonas. The sequence goes on from JBDKIR010000321.1 coordinate 1,367, forward strand.
CGCTTATGCTGACGCCACATTGCATGTTGATTGGCCGCAAATGGAAAAGGGCGCCGGCGGGCATTTGACTGCCTCGCAAGGGTCCCTCGCGCACGCCATTCAGATCAGTGATTTTCTGTTTTCCAAGCTCGATGAGATTGGTCATCCCATGCTGAGCAGCCAATTGATCCATGGGGTGCAGCAATTGCGCGCCTATCGGTTACAGCGGATCGAACTTTCGGTGAAGCATCCTTCTTTCGAGAAAGTCGCCCTCAGCCTGTTTTTCTGCCTGATCGCAATTTGCGTGCTGACGCTGACGCACACCGAAAAACCCCGTGCCTTGAGGGCTTCGGTATTTCTGTTCAGTTGGCTCACCATGACAACTCTCTACGCCATTTTGAACATGCATAACCCCTATATCGGCATCAGCCCTGTTACCAATGCGCCCATCGCTTCCGCCTTTGAACGTTTGAAGGTGATGTCGCGTGCCTCCGAAACCATCTACACGGGCGCCCCGGCGCCAGAAGCGCAGCCGCGCCGCTAGCCCCCGCTCAGCATCTTGTGACGTCAGGCGACTGCCCTTTCCGTTAGACTTCACTCCCGTGGCGCAATGCCTGGGCGGTGCTGCCGCAAAGGGTGGATGATCACCGCGCCAATAACGGAAGGGGTGATAGCGCATGCAGGACGCAGCACTGGATCAGCCTGGCCATGCGCGGCTTGACCTATTGCGGCAGATGTCGCGGCATTGGTGGCTTTTCATGCTGCGTGGCGCGGTGGCGGTCATCTTTGGCGTCATGGCCTTTATGGTCCCGGGGCTCGGGCTGGTGACCATCCTTGCGTTTTTGATCGCCTGGCTCGCGGTGGATGGCGCGGTGAGCATTTGGCAAGCCATCGCCAAGCCTATGCCGCAGCATCGGTTCTGGTATTGGGCGGATGGGCTGGTTTCCCTGCTTGCGGCAGGAATCATGCTGACCGCGCCTGGGCTTTCTGCCGTGGCTTTGGTGCTGGTGGCTGGGGTTTGGTCCGTGATGGTCGGGCTGGCCCGCCTGGTGCTGGCCTATAAGGGCGCGGATTTCCTGATTGGCCTTTTGGGTGCGCTGACGCTGGGGGTGGGCATCTGGCTTATTGCCGCGCCTGGGCCCGGCCTGCTGGCCCTGGTGTGGTTGGTGGCCTTGCAGGCGATTTCCGCTGGCGTGCTGCTGCTGGCGCTGGGGTGGCGCTTGCGCAAATTGGCCAAAAGCGCCGCCGCTTCACCCACGCTCTCAACGCCCCGGCAAAGCCCCGTCAGGTGAAGCCGGCCTCTCGATAAATAGCGCCCCTCTCATTGCAGGGGGCGCCGGTAGCCCGCGCTATTCCGGTTGAATGCCGGCCGCTGCCACCACGTCGCGCCATTGCGGAATTTCCTCCCGTAGCCTTGCTGCCAAGGGGGCGGGACCATTCAGCAGCAATTGCGAACCGCGTTCCGCCATGCGGCGATGCAATTCACTGCTGGGCTGCGCCAGGGGGGCAAGCTCCGCCAGGATCCGCGCAATCGGTTCCGGGGGCATGGCCTTGGGCGCCATCAGTGCGAACCAGAAGGGCACGGTATAGCGCGGCACTTGTTCGATGATGGCAGGCACATCCGCGAGCAAGGGCGCGCGCGCGGCGCTGGTGACACCAAGCCCACGCAGCGTGCCGGCGCGCAAATGTTCCAGCGGGATGGAGACATCGCTGATGAACGTGTCGATATCGCCAGCGAGCAGCGCATTCATGGCAAGCGTCGCACCGCGATAAGGCACATGCAGCAATTCAATCCCGGCGCGTTGCATCAGCAGCGCGCCGGCAAGATGCGTTGCTGAACCAACCCCGGAACTGCCCCAGGAAACCTTGCCAGGATTGGCCTTGGCGCGGGCCAGGAAGCTCGCCAGATCAGCCGGTCCATTGGGGCGGCCTGAAATCAACAGCGGCGCATCCGTCACCAAACTCACCGGCTGCAAATCCGTTAAGGGATCAAGCCCCGGGTCGCGCCGCATCGCGGGCAACGTCGCGATGGAAGATGAGGTGATCAGGAAGCTGTGGTTGTCGGTGGCCTGGGCAACATATTGCGCACCAAGTGAACCGCCCGCGCCGGCGCGGTGTTCGTAGATCACGGGCTGGCCCAGCCGCGGTTGCAGAAACTCCACCATGAAGCGCGCGGGGATGTCTTGCGGGCCACCTGGGGCGAAGGGGCTGATGAAGCGCACCGGCCGATTGGGCCAGGCTTGCGGTTGCGCCTGGACAAGGGCTGGTGCTGCCAGCAGGGCAGCGGCGCCACCCAGGACATGACGCCGAGAGGATTGGTGCTGAGCCATCGCTTTCTGCCTCCTTCAACCCAGCCGGCGACGATAAAGCGCGATCAATCTTTCCCAATGGCGCTCTGCGCCGGGCTTGTCGAAGCACCAGCGGCCGGGGAAGGCGAAGCCGTGATGCACGGCGGGGTAGATTTCCAATTCCCCCACGGCGCCAGAGGCATCGAAGAGCTTGCGCAATTCATCCACCATCGGCAGCGGCGCCAGTTCATCATGTTCAGCGCAGGCAATGTAGAGTTCGGCACTGCCCTGGCCGAGGGTCAGGTGTGGGCTTTCCACCGCATCACTCACCAGCCAGGTGCCATAATAGGAAGCAGCCGCCGCGATGCGCCCGGGATAGCGTGCGGCAGCGGCCAAGGCGTAAGGGCCGCTCATGCAATAGCCATGCACGCCGACAGGGCCGGGCTTCACCTGCTTTTGCTGGTCAAGAAAGCCGAGCATATCGGCGACATCTTCCATCACCGGCGGAATGGTCATTTTGGTGCGAATGGCGCGCATGCGGTCGCGTTCCGGATCGCCCATGGTCAGCACGCCTGGACCGAATTTGGAATCGCGCCCCGCGCGGTAATAAAGATTGGGCAGCACGACATAATAGCCAACCGAGGCGAGGCGCCGCGCCATATCATACAGTTCTTCGCGAATGCCGGGCGCATCCATCAACATCAGCACGGCAGGGAAGGGGCCATGGCGTTCCGGATGGCAGATGAAGGTTTCCATCGCGCCGGCGCGGGTTTGGATATCGATGATGTTTTCAATCATGGCGCTTTGCCTTTTGTCTTGCCGTCACGATGTGCCTATCTGCCATGCGCCAATGGGCGCGTGACGCAACTTGACACGCTTCAATCTGCCCTGATGCCGGTGGCTTTGATGACATCGCCCCAGGATTTCAGATCGCTCGCGATGCGGCGATTGATGGTTTCGGTATCTTCGTAAATCGGCGTCAGCCCGGAATCGAGCAAGCGCTGCCGGAAGGTTGGATTCTCAAGGCCCTTACGTACGGCTTCCGACCAAGCGCGTGTGGCCTCCGCACTCATGGTGCGCGGGCCGCACAGGCCGAACCAGCCCGCCATTTCAAGCCCCGGCACCCAATCCGAAATCGGCCGTGCCTGCGGGAAAAGCGGTGATCCCGCGGCATCGCCCAGCGCCAGCAGGCGCAATTCGCCGCCTTGGATCTGGCGCATCACATCGCCCAGATTGGTGATCATGAAATCGGCGCGGCCGCCCAGGATATCAACCACCGCAGGCGTCGCCCCACGATAAGGCACATGGACGATATCAAGCCCGGCCTTGGCCTTCAGCAATTCCACCGAAAGATGCTGCGCTGAACCAACCCCGGCCGAGGCATAGGTCAGCCCACCGGGTCTGGCGCGGGCGGCGGCGAGCAGACCGGCCACATCCTTGTGCGGCCCATTGGCGGCAACCACCAGGCCATAGGTGGAAAGCGCCACATTGGCGATGCCCATCAATTCCGTGCGCGGATCAACTGGCAGGCTTGCGCCTGGCAGGTTGGGCGTGATGGTCATGGTGCCCATGGGGCATTGCAGCACGGTGCTGCCATCGGGCGTGCTGCGTGCCACCACTTCGGCCGCGATCAGCCCATTGGCGCCGGTGCGGTTTTCCACCACGCCGCGCGCCGGCAAATGCGGCGCGGCATATTCCGCGATGAAGCGCGCCATCAAATCCCCCGCCCCACCGGCAGCGAAACCGCTGATCACGCGCACCGTGCGCTCCTGCGCGGTGGCGGGGGTCGATAGGGCCAGCGCAGCAAGCCCAGCCAAAAGCCAATGACGCATGGTTTCCTCCCGTTTTGCGGAGGAGCCTATCAGGATGCGGCCGCGCCGCAATCGGGCATTGTGGCGGCGTGGCGCAGAATGGTGATGTGCGCCGCGCCATGGTCACGCTGGGTGATGGGGCTGAAGCCCTCAGGCACTTCCCAGGCTTCATCACGCGCGGCTTCAGCGACAATCAGCGCATCCGGGGCGATCCAGCCCCGGCGTTGCAAGGCGATGAGCGCACGCGGCAGCAGCCCCTTGCCATAGGGCGGGTCCAGAAAGATCAGCCCTGCCGCTTGGCTGGCAGCGGGCGGCGCCGTGACATCGCCAGCCATCACCTGACAGGCCGGCTCGGCCTTGCAAGACGCGATATTGGCGCGCAACGCCTTCAGCGCGGCAGGATCCTGTTCCATGAAGACAGCCCGCGCCGCGCCACGGGAAAGCGCTTCCAGCCCCATTGCGCCGGTGCCGGCGAAAGCATCCAGGACAAAGGCCCCATCCAGCGCTTCGCGGCCGGCCCAGGGCGCATGCCAGAGCTGATCGAATATTGCCTGCCGCGCGCGATCAGCCGTGGGGCGCGTGGCGAGCCCCTGCGGGGCGGTCAATCTGCGGCCACGCCAGCGGCCAGCAATGATGCGCATCAGCCCTTGCCGCGCGCGGTTCCGCGGGGCGCGGGGCCAGCATTGCGCGCACGCGGTGGGCGGATCGGTGCGGCGGCTTCGGGGCTGCTGGGCTCTGGCGCTGTTTCACGCGTGCGCTTCGGTGCATCAATGCCCAATTGTTCGCGCAGTACCTTGGCATTGACTTCTTCCGCCGCGCCGCGCGGCAATGAGCCCAATTGAAACGGCCCATACGCCGTGCGGATCAGCCGTGTCACCACCAGGCCAAGATGCAACATGACCTTGCGCACTTCCCGGTTCTTGCCTTCACGCAAGGCAACCGTAAGCCAGGCATTGCTGCCCATGCGGGAATCCAGCCCGGCATCAATCGGGCCATAGGCAACGCCTTCCACCGTCACGCCGCGTGCCAGGGCCGCCAGGCTGCGTTCATCCACCTTGCCATGCACGCGCACGCGATAGCGGCGCAGCCAGCCATTGGCCGGCAATTCCAGCTTGCGGGCGAGTGCGCCGTCATTGGTCAGCAACAGCAGGCCTTCACTCGTCAGATCAAGCCGCCCGACCGAAACCAGGCGCGGCAGGCCCTGCGGCAGATTGGCAAAAACCGTCGGCCGGCCTTCCGGGTCGCGATGCGTCGTCACGAAACCGGTGGGTTTGTGGTAGCGGAACAGGCGCGTGCGTTCCGGGCTGGCAATGGGCTTGCCATTGACGCTGATCGCATCACCGGGGGAGACGAAAGTGGCGGGGCTGGTGACCAGCTTGCCGCCCAGCCGCACCAGGCCTTCGGCGATCAGCTTTTCCGCATCGCGGCGGGAAGCGACACCTGCGCGGGCCAGGAATTTCGCAATGCGTTCGCCGCGTGGGCCTTCGGCTTCGCCGTCATCTTCCCCGCTCATGCGCGGCAGGCCGCGATGAAGGCGCGGAAAATCGCGGGATCATCGGGATCCACCGCATATTCGGGGTGCCATTGCACGCCGAGCGCAAAACGATAGCCCGGATGTTCAATGCCTTCGATCACGCCATCCGGCGCCAGGGCATTCACCACGGCGCCATCGCCGACACGCGCCACCGCCTGATGATGCGCGGAATTCACCGCCATGCGCGGCTTGCCCACAATGCGCGACAGCATGCTGCCTGCGCTGATCGCCACCTCATGCCCCGGTTCCGTGCGCGGATTGGGTTGCTCATGCGCCAGCGCGCCCGGCACTTCATCGGGGATGTGCTGAATAAGCTGCCCGCCCAGCGCCACCGCCAGCAATTGCTGCCCGCCGCAAATGCCCAATACGGGCTTGTCGCGTTTGAGTGCGGCGCGTGTCGCGGCCATTTCAAAATCCGTCCGCCCGGGCTTCAGGGTGACTTTTGGGTGCGGCGCGCCGCCGCCCCAAAGTGCTGGGTCCACATCAAAGGCGCCGCCCGTGACCATCAGCCCATCCATTTCATCCAAATAGGCTTCTGCCATTTCCGGATGATGGGGCAGTGCCACGGGCAGGCCGCCCGCCGCGACAATGGCTGAGAAGTAATTCCGCCTGAGCGCATACCAGGGCAGCTTGGACCAGCCGCCAGCTTCTTCGGAATCGAGGGTCACGCCAATCAAGGGAAGGGATCGCATAAGGAAGCTTTAGGCCAGTTCGGGTCCGAAGGGAATCAGGCCCGCCCCTGGACCCGCGCCGCACCTCAGGGCAGGAAGGGGCGATGACGCCCATGGAAATCGCGCTGGAAGAAGCCCGCGCCGCCGCCGCACGCGGCGAAGTGCCGGTGGGCGCCGTGGTGACAGACCGTGCCGGGCAGGTATTGGCCCGCGCGGGCAATGAGGTGGAAGCGCGCCATGACCCTTCCGCCCATGCCGAAATGCTGGCCCTGCGCGATGCGGCGCGGAAGCTTGGGCAGACCCGCCTGGGCGATTGCACCCTGACAGTGACCCTGGAACCCTGCCCCATGTGCGCCCAGGCGGCATCCTTCTTTCGGGTCGCGAAGGTGGTGTTTGGCGCCTATGACCCCAAGGGCGGGGGCGTGGATCACGGCGCCAGGATTTTCGCGGCGTCTTCCT